>NZ_JAGHZN010000046.1:0-40532 GCF_017746735.1 Roseofilum sp. Guam
TTCCCCGGATTTGAATAAAATTGAACACTTTTGGGAGCGCCTGAAGAAGGAGGTGGGAAAACTCAAGAACCAGTGTGAAGCCCTTTATGATGCCATCATAGAAGCTTTTAAGATATTGTCCTAACTCTCCCTTTCTTTGCTATAGCAACCATTTAAGGATTTGATATAAGGGTTGATACGGGGATAGGGGGACGCTCCAGACGCGGGCAACTCCAGACACGCAGATGAAGGCAATTCTATTACTCCCTATTCCCTAAGATTTAGTAATCTCATAAATATGGCGATTCATTTGCATCGATTCACTTAAATCGACCATCGGTAAAGGATAATCCACCCCCATCTGCACACCAAACCGTTTTTGTTCCACTGCTAATAACTTCCACGGTTGATGAATTTTAGTCGGTGGAACATGGGCTAATTCAGGCAACCAATGCTTAACATATTGTCCTTTAGGATCATACTCTTGAGATTGTTTAGCAATATTAAAATAGCGGAATCCACGTCCATCATTGCCAACTCCTGCCAAATAATTCCAATTTCCCCAATTGCTACAGGGATCATAATCGATTAAACACGATTCAAACCATTCCGCGCCCATGCGCCAATCCATACCCAAATTTTTGGTCAGAAAACTGGCGACATTTTGCCGACCTCGATTCGACATAAACCCAGTGGTGGATAACTCTCTCATATTGGCATCTACTAAAGGAAATCCAGTAATTCCCTGTTGCCAGCGTTCAAATTGTTTCCAATCCTGTTTCCAGGGTAAAGATAATCCTTGCAGTCCAGAGGCGTAAAAAATTTTATTCCCATGTTTGGCACAAATGAAGCGAAAATAATCGCGCCACATGAGTTCAAAAATTAGCCAATAAGTCGATTCATTTTTGATTCGTTCCGATTCATAGTTTTGCACTTCTTCATGAATCAAACGGGGAGATAGACAACCGAAGGTTAACCAGGGAGAAAATTTAGAAGAGCCATCTGCCCCTAACATTTGATTGCGAGTTTTTTTATAATGTTCTAAATGATTGCCCTGCCAAATATAATCTTGTATCCGTTGTAGTCCTGCTTTTTCTCCACCCCTGAAAAATAAAACGGCTCTTGGATCGGAGCGGGGGTGTTCTAGTCCCCACTCTTCTAAGCTGGGGAGAGTTCCCAGATCGACGTTAAGGGAATTCGGTAAGGGTGGAAGAGCATCAGGAGTAAGAAGGGTAGGACGTACCCTAGAGCTTTTTTCAACGGGTTTCCGATAGGGGGTAAAGACTTCGGGGATATCGGCGATCGCCCAAGGTAAGTCTTCAGGGTGGTACAATGTAGACCCCCAAAAGCCCTGGGTACTAATCTGATGTTGGCTTAAGGCTTTATTGAGTTCAGTTTCTACTAACTTTTCTTCTGCTGTGACTTCCTGATGATAATAAAGGGCACTGACGTTTAGGGTTATGGCTAACTGGGCAATCACGTTTTCCGGTAAGCCTTGGCGGATAATCAGATCGCTCCCTAGATCTCTTAAGGTTTGGCGCAAATTAGCAACACTTTCCAGGAGAAACTTAGCTCGAAAAACCCCCATCTTGGGAAATCCAAAAGAGGTGTTCTGTAACCAACGAGAGTCAAAACAATATACAGGAATCAACACAGCGCCGGTTTTCAGGGCTTGGTTTAGGGGTTCATGATCGTGCGATCGTAGATCGTTACGATACCAAAGAAGGATGGGTTTTTGGCTCATCAGTCTACGAGATCTCCTGGTGATATTTGCCTAGGGGATGGATCGATTGATTTAGCAGGCTTTTCTTCAGTTTGCCATAAAAGAGAAAGGCTTTATAAGATTGAATCGATAAACCGGGTAATGAACATGGCGAATTTGGCGGTATTGGAACAAACAGTAGCATCTATGTTTAATCCCCAAGTAGTGGCTCCTCCTGCGGGGGAAGTAGTAGAGGAACTGTTGGCTTGGGAAAAGTTGGCGAAAAGGGAGAAAATGCCCTATGGCTTCGAGCAACTGAGCGGAGCTTGGCGCTTATGTTGGATCACGGGGGAAAAACAGGGGCGATCGCTCAATTTAACGCAGATGAGGTTAGCGCAGACCTTACTGCGATTGATTCCGATTCAATTGGTGTATCATCCGTTGGCTGATTTAGAAGGTATCGATCGAGAGAAATTTGAAGCGGGGGAAGTAGAGAACCGGATTCAAATTGGTTTGTTTACTCTAGTGGTTTTTGGGCCGGCTAAACGGTTAAAGTCTAATTCCCTGCTAGCTTTTGACTTTACCACCATGCAAATCAAGTTCTTCGATAAAGTCTTATTTTCTACTCTGATTCGCAACGGAGAAAATCGCAATGCCCGATTTTATGGTGCGCCCATCCGCGAACTAGCGTTTTTCAACTATTTTTTAGTCCAAGATAAGTTGATTGCTGCTCGCGGGCGGGGCGGTGGGTTAGCCTTGTGGGGACGCAGTGCTGGTTGAGTCATAGACTTCTGGCAGAAGGTGAGGGAATAGGGGAGACGGGGAGAAATAAACCCATACCCTCATGCATTAGATTTCCTCCGTTGTTGCACTTTAGTGTTCCGAACATTTTAGGGCTAAACCCCTACAACGAATTGCAGCTAATGCACTATTTTAGATGAAACAATAGTTAAAAGAAAAGAATGAAAAAAATAGCGGGAAAAATATTTTTGCTGCTAACGATCAATTACTTGGCGGCATTTGTTTTTCAGTTGGGTTTCCTGATGGGAATAATCTACAGAGATATTTTTTTAGGGGCGGCAATAGGTTCTATATCTCTTCCTGCCCTTCTTCTACAACCCTGGTCTTTTTTTATTGTTGCTTTTTTTATTGTTGCTGCACCCTCTGGTGTATTATGGTGGCCTCTTGTGACGACGGGAATCACGATTGTACTCTACAACTTGGTTGGCAGATCGAAATTCCGGACACCAATCGACTTACTCTGCTCAACTACCCGTAGCCGAATTGCTAAGATCTGCTGGATATCTTTTGTGGTCGTGGCTTTGTCTCTTGGAGTTTCTAGGTTAGTGGATTTTCCACCCAAAAGGAGCGGGATTCCAGAATTATATTATCTGGAGAAAGCAGTTGAAAAAATCTCACCGCTTGAAGATTCCAAATACTACTATAAAGCATCTTTTATAGACTCGGAATGGCTCTGGAAAGCAAAATTGGATGAAGAACAATTTTTTTCATTGATGTCAGACTTAGGTCTAGAGCCAAAAACCGGATTAACTGAGGAAAGTAATTTTTTTCTACAAGGCCCGTATTGGTGGGAACCCAAGATTTATGAAGGATCTATGGTCTATTCGACTCCTGAGTTTCCTGATAAAAATCGCGGCAATGATGGTTTCCATGCATTGGCATCATGGAGTCCAAATGACGAAGTCATGTTTATGTGGATAAAAGAGAATTTTTAACTTCCAACAAATCACTGGTCGTGACGGTGATATCAAGTCCGTTGAATTATAGCCCTGCGCGCTAGGGAATTGGCACGAATGGCGATAGCTTGTATTGCTTAGGCTCTAAGGCTTCAAGCTGTACTCCATAGAAGAGAGAATCGCTATAACTTGTAAGTACCATACCGCGCAGCGCTATAATTACAAGCTGTAGAGACAAGGTGTGCCTTGTCTCTACCGTGATGGCGATCGCGTACATCTAGGGGTTAATTGCTTGTTCTGTTAATCCATTGAGTGCTTCAGCCATCTTATTAATAACCTGCGCCCCACAACCCTCTAGGGCATGTCGTTGGCTGAGGTAGCGCGGATCATTATAGGCAATTTTTACGCCCTGCTCATCTTGAAAAATGAGCAGCTTCTGCGGCAAGTCAATACCGATGCTTTGCTGACACCGCATGAGTGGCGTTCCAGCCATAGGGTTACCGAAAATCACCACACGGGTAGGCGGTAGCTCTAAATTAGCATTCGCAGCGTTCTGGGTATGATCGACAGTCGTAAAAACATTCAACCCATTCGATTCAAGGACTTGAATGAAGCGTTTCTCTGTTTCTTCGACGCTATAGGCACTCGGCTTAATCACCAGACCTCTAGCCGTTCGATTTTGGGCTGTTGCTGAGGGTTGGGACATAAGGGGGCTGAGGGCAAATCCTAAACTCAATGATAGGCCCAACGCAATGAGACTTAGTTTACGCATACTCACAAACCGGAAGATTTCACCCACAGCTTATCGCTCTGGCTCTGATTTGGTAACCAACTGAGACACAGAAACGACGCGATCGCCTGACAGTGATCTGCGTCGCCAAGGCGGCTCAATTACCATCACAGTTCAGCTCGTATGAAGATCATCCTCCACGATGAGGGGTGTCACCCATTAAATAGAAAATTTTGAAGACAATAAAAACATAAGAAATGAGGAAGAATACCATGCTATCCACAAAAGAAAGACTATCTGACTACATCTCACATCTGTTTGCTTCAGTCGGAGCCATGAATGCAATCTCTGCCGAAGAATTCTTCTTCTTGCAAGTCATGTCCCAAACCTTTGGAGTTGGAACCGAAGAACACAAAGCCGCTTGTCGCATCCTAAGAGGAGTACAACGAGGAAAGGTTCAGGTGATTGGTAAATCCTTAGCCAGCTAGGGAATCGGGAATAGGGAAACTAGGTTTTCCCACTTCTCAGTACAGGATAAGAAGCTTGAAAAGAAGAAGCAGATGGGGTTTGATCGCAATTAGCATCTTCATCACAAACCCCACGCACTACTATAATCAACTTTAAAAAGCACTTCAACCCCATTGGGGATAACAGAAAATTAAAGCATTTTTTATAACTTTATTTTTGCTTGTATTACTGAATGCAACAACTCTGAATTTGAGTCAACTAGCATTAGGGTTTGAAGGTAAAGTGCTTAGTGTCCTGAGTCCTCTTGTCTCATTTAAGAAAGGGTAAGTCTCAACAACTGCAAGGGTTATGTGGGGCTTGGGGAAGGGAAAATCTCAAAGAGAGTTTCAAAGAGCGCCGTTGGTGTCTCGAATCGACTCACTTATATTGAGTGTAAGTGATGCTTATAAATCCGCTACCGATCGCACATAAGCCTTCTGACCCCTGATGAAAGGGGCGATCGCCACAGCTCGATCGCGTTTGTTTTTTGATCGAGAACATTTTACAATCCAGCTTAAGGTATAGACTTTTAGCAATGCAACATCTAAAATGATGAGGCAAGAAGTAATCCTACTTGGATTGCTTAAGTCTAGCTCCTCTTTTCCTCCCCAATGGATGATTGACTCACCCATGAACACCTTCAGTCAAACGATTTGGTTAGTCCCGGCTTATGCCATCCTCGGTCTATTAATGACAATTCCTTGGTCACCGGGTTTGATTCGGCGAACCGGCCCTCGACCGGCTGGTTATATTAACTTATTAATGACATTGGCGGCTTTTATCCATAGTCTCCTCGGTTTACGGGAAGTGTGGGGTGCGCCCACTCACTATTCCCTCAATTGGCTCCATGCCGCTAATCTGGATATTACTTTTGATGTTGAAGTTTCAGCCACCACGGTCGGTGCATTAGTGGTGATTTTGGGCTTGAATATTCTCACCCAAATCTATGCCATGGGCTATATGGAAATGGATTGGGGTTGGCCCCGATTCTATGCTCTGCTGGCTGTTTTTGAGGCAGGGATGGCGGTTCTCATGCTGGCCAACTCCTTATTTTTCAGCTACGTGATGTTGGAAATCCTCACCTTGGGAACTTACCTGCTGATTGGCTTCTGGTTTAATCAGTCTCTGGTGGTGACGGGTGCAAGGGATGGGTTTCTGACCAAGCGAGTCGGTGACTTAGTTTTACTCATGGGTGTAGTTGCTCTTTACCCCCTGGCCGGAACCTGGAATTATGATGAATTAACCGTTTGGGCGAATACGGTAGAGTTGAATCCGACAGTCGCCACTTTATTGGGTTTAGCACTGCTGGCTGGACCGTTGGGGAAATGTGCTCAATTTCCCCTACAACTGTGGTTGGATGAGGCAATGGAAGGGCCGATGCCAGCAACGGTACTCCGAAATGCGGTCGTGGTTTCTACCGGGGCTTGGGTGTTAATTAAGATGCAGCCGGTTTTGGAGTTATCGCCCTTTGTGGTGAATACAGAAATTGCGGTGGGGGCGTTTACTGCCGTTAGTTGTGCGGCGATCGCCTTAGCTCAAGTGGATATTAAACGTGTATTTTCTTATGCCACCAGTAGTTATTTAGGCATTGTGTTTATCGCAGTGGGGACTGGAAACAGTCAAGGAGCGTTAATGCTGCTGTTGACCTATGCGATCGCCATGGCGCTGATGTTAATGGCGGTAGGCGGTATTATCCTAAACAATATTGCCCAGGATATTACTCAACTGGGTGGATTGTGGTCTCGTCGTCCCATTTCTGGTATTTGCTATGTAGTCGGCGCTCTCTCATTAGTGGCGGTTCCTCCCCTCGGATGTTTCTGGGGACTTGCAGAAATTGCCCATGGGTTATCCCCAACTTTATTAACCGTTTTGTTATTGGTGAATGGATTAACCGCCTGTAGTTTAGCGCGGGTGTTCGGACAACTATTTACGGGTTCCATTACAGATTGGACAAAGCGATCGCCAGAAGGATTATGGGCACTCGTTTTACCGATGATGGTTTTACTCGGTGTTGCCCTCCATTTACCCCAATTATTAGCCGTTTTAGGACTATTACCTGCTCTGAGCTTAGTAATACAACCCGCCTCTTTATTGCTAATTGGCTCGACTATAATCGGTGCTGGGATTGCCTTATTCCTCTATGTTGGCGACCGAATCCCCAAACCCATTAAACTTCCTGTTCCAGGAATTCAAGATTTCTTTGCCTACGATTTCTACACTGCCCAACTCTATAAAGTAACGGTCATCGCTATTGTGGGATTTCTGGCCAAATTTATTGATTGGTTCGATCGCATCTTAGTCGATGGTGCAGTGAATTTGATCGGTCTGTTCACCATCGCCAGTGGTGAAGGTTTAAAATACAACACCACGGGACAAGTACAGTTTTATGCCCTCTCGATCCTTATGGGCACCATTCTCTTTGGATTATTACTCGTTTATCCCCTAATTTCTGCTTTCCCTTAATCAACCCTCCCTATGCTATCTGCCTTACTCCTGATTCCCTTATTAGGCGCGATCGCCATTTTCCTCTATCCTAAACCCCAATCGAGTCGGGCGATCGCCACTATTGCCAGTCTTGCCAGTTTCGGTTGGAGTCTCTATTTACTCAAATTATTTGACCTCAACCCACCAGAATTGAGCGCAGTCCAATTTAGTGAATTCCATACTTGGATTCAACCCCTGGGTCTAAACTATAGTGTCGGTGTTGATGGTCTCTCCTTGCCTCTGCTCGTTCTCAATGGCCTTTTAACCCTCATTTCCCTCTACACCAACCGTAAAGATCTCGAACGCTCTCGTCTTCATGACAGCCTGATCTTACTGATTAACGGTGGAATTGCCGGCGCTCTAATGGCGCAAAACCTGCTCTTATTTATCATCTTCTATGAATTAGAACTGATTCCTTTTTACCTACTCATTGCCATTTGGGGAGGAGAAAAACGGGGTTATGCTTCAACCAAGTTTCTCCTCTATACCGCCGTTTCCGGCTTAATGGTAATCGTAGGATTCTTAGGACTTGTGTTCCTGGGTGACTCGGGTAGTTTTGAGTTTAGCGATCTAGACATCAATAGCCTGGATCTGATTACCCAAATCCTTCTCTTGACTGCACTCCTGATTGGATTTGGTATTAAAACTCCCCTAGTTCCCCTCCATACCTGGATGCCAGATACTTACGTTGAAGCCTCCCCCAGTACCACGGTACTGCTCGGTGGGATTTTCTCTAAGTTGGGAACCTATGGCTTATTGCGCTTTGGACTGCAACTGTTTCCTGTAGGTTGGGAAACCATTGCCCCAGGGTTAGCCATTATTGGGACAGTCAGCGTCATTTATGGAGCCTTAAGTGCGATCGCCCAACGGGACATTAAACGCATGGTCGCCTATAGTTCGATTGGTCACATGGGGTATATCCTGGTTGCAGGGGCGGCAGGGACTGAGTTGAGTGTTTTGGGGGCGATCGCCCAAATGATTGCCCACGGCTTAATTCTTGCCCTCCTCTTCTTCCTTGTCGGTATTGTCGAACAAACCACCGGCACCCGCGATCTGGAGGTTCTCAACGGCTTAATGAACCCCATTCGCGGCCTACCTCTCACCAGTGCCCTCCTGATTTTAGCCGGAATGGCTAGTGCTGGTATCCCTGGTCTAGTTGGATTTGCGGCTGAATTTATCGTCTTTCAAGGCAGTTTTGCTACCTTCCCCATTCCTACCCTACTGTGCATCCTCTCTTCAGGATTAACAGCCGTCTATTTCGTCATCTTAATTAACCGCACTTGTTTCGGTAAATTAGATAATTCTCGCGCTTATTATGCCCGCGTTACCCTGAGCGAACAATGGCCAGCCTTAGTCCTAACCGCCATTATCCTCTTTTTAGGCATTCAACCCAATTTCCTATTGCGCTGGATGGAACCAACCACCAACCGCATCGTCGCTGAACTGCATCAACCTGCTCGGATTGAAATTGCTCAAAACTTACCCATATAGAGGAGATCTCGACTATGAAATTAACAACTTTAGGCACATTAATGGCGGCTATTTTAGCCCTCCCCATTTCCCTCGCTGTCTCTGGAGCAACCCAGGCTCAAAACACCTCCATTAGCAACTTAAATCGAGAGGAAAATACCACTATTTCTGGCACAATTACTGGTTGGGGAGAAACCGATGAAAATGAGTTTATTCTCCAAGATTCCACCGGAACTATAGTCGTCGATGCTGGCCCCCGTTGGTCGCAAGACTTGAATCTGAATATCGGAGATGAAATCACGGTCACCGGAGAATTCGATGATGGAGAATTTGATGCCTTTTCCCTCACCTATGCCGATGGCACAGTGGTAGACATTCGGTATCATGATGATGAAGAATATGATGACTAGCGGGTAGCCTGTACGGTGGGCAGGAGGAGTGGCGAAGCGATCATATTCAACTTCTACACCTCTTGCCCTGTCCACCCTACTAAGCTTGTTCTTGCGATCGCAGTGAAGCAGAGGTAAGTTGTGAGTCGCCTGCTTGAGTTAATTGAAGAAGAACTCAAGAAAGATCTTGAACTTCTGAAGGAGCTAGAAGACACAAGACGTTACGAAACTCGTCCAATTCGTAGGCGTAAATATGATGCTCAGATTCAACAATTAAAACAGACAATTTAGGATCGTGAAACTGAGTTGAAAGCCTTAACGGAAGAAATAATGCCAGAACCCGAAATAGCAAAACTTGTGCCAAGGCAACCGCCGAAATTTACCTTTGAAGTAGTAACGGTAAACGGTCGAGGTGAAATCACTGAGCGGAAAAATGGGGAAGCTCAATATTACCGGGAAAACTTGGGCAAGGGAATATATCTAGATATGGTCAAGATCCCTGAAGGCACTTTCTTGATGGGGTCACCCAAAAATGAGTTAGAGCGTAGTAATAATGAAGGGCCACAGCATCAGGTAAGAGTCTCTAGTTTTTTCATGGGTCGCTATGCCATAACTCAAGCTCAGTGGAAAGCAGTTGTTAATAACGTGCCAACTATTGAGGAAGGACTTGATCCTGATCCTTCAGTTTTTAAAGGAGAGAACCGACCTGTAGACAGGGTTTCTTGGCAAGATGCAGTAGAGTTTTGTGCCAGATTATCTCAATATACGGGTAGAGCGTATGGTTTACCTTCAGAAGCTCAATGGGAATATGCTTGTCGAGCAGGAACAACAACCCCATTCCATTTTGGAGAAACCTTAACAACAGATATCGCTAACTATTATGGCAACTCCACTTATGGTAAAGGGCCAAAAGGAGAAGATCGAGAACAAACCACTGCTGTTGGTTCTTTTGGCGTAAGCAATGGCTTTGGTCTCTATGATATGCATGGAAATGTCTGGGAATGGTGTGCAGACCCCTGGCACTCAAATTATGAAGGAGCGCCAGAAGACAGGTCAGTATGGGATGAAGAACAGAATGATAATTGTTATAATGCCTATAATGATTTTTTAGTCAATTTATTCAAGAGCAATCGCCCAAGAGTTATACGCGGCGGTTCTTGGGAGGACGATCCTGGGGAATGTCGCTCTGCGTTTCGGAGCTACGGCAATTCCGACCTTCGATTCGACGACCCTATCGGGCTGCGGGTTGTCCGTCTCCCACCCAGGACGTTTTAGCTTCTCTGCCCTTTTGCCCTTTATATCAATTAACAATGAATGGATGATGGATAATGGAGAATAGAGAATGAATGCAACTATTTCTTGGTTTCCTCTGTTATGTAGTCGAGTATAATGCACCGCCCTCCACTACAACGTTCTTCGTTCTTCATTATTAATTTTTCATTATAAGAGCCATGGCCATGGAAATCGATCGCTCCAAGAACTCAACCCAAGTTCAGGCCGCAGACTATTTTCAGAGTCTGCAACAAGAGCATCAGCAAGAGCTAGAGACTATTATTACCGCACTCGAGAAACTCACCAACCTCCCAACCGAACAAATTGAAGCTGACTTCAAAATGCTCTTAGAACACTGGGTTGAACCAGAGGAAACGCCAAAGTTTCTCAATCAACGCACTAGAGCCTTTTACGAGTGGATAGAAAGCCATAGAGACATGAATTTGCCGGTATTATCGGATCGCGCCATCAGTCGCGAAAGTATTTATGGAGAAGAGAGCTGAACCATTACCTCATTGACACCAACTTACTGCTTCGCAGTATTCAAGTGACCCACCCCATGCACCCGGAAGCTTCCAGGGCCCTCGGTACTCTCTTGCAAGGTGATGATCGGGTTTGTCTGTGTTCCCAAAATTTCATTGAGTTCTGGAACGTTTGTACTCGGCCTATAGCCAAAAATGGTTTGGGAATGTCTGTTGAACAAGCGGATGCGGAGTTGACCCGACTAGAAGGGATTTTTTCAGTTCTCCCCGATCTACCAACCATTTATCCTCAGTGGCGACAATTGGTCAAGCGCTATCAAGTCAGAGGAGCGAATGTCCATGATGCTCGACTGGTTGCTGTCATGTTAGCTAGTAACTTGACCTATATCCTAACTTATAATACGGCGGACTTTCGGCGATTTTCCGAAATTACGGTCGTTCATCCCTCTGAAGTCATCCCTTAAAAGATTCGGACAGTTTAGGTTGAGGCGATGTGAATTGTTAATAATTCATTGCTACCGGGAGCGCCATGGCGATCGCTTTTCGGGGAAGAGTTTACAAATTTCTTACCAGGAATAGGTCACAGTTCCATTGTCATCACAGGGATTTATTTGCATACCGACCAGAGCAGCAGCAGTTATTTGGATATTTAATAATATTTCCCATTGCCTATTCCTATACAAATGTTGCCCTGCCCACCCTACTATATATATAGTGTTATCCAATGGGTTTAACTTGCTTGCGCTTAGGACTTGACAAAATGCACACAGCCTTAACGGGTTAGCAACCTCTATTCCCTGTTCCCTAGTAAAACTATGCCTGAAACTCTAGAGTCACCAACCACAAAAATTCCGCCTTCAACCCACAAATATGCCGAAGTCATCCATCGTCTAGAAGCCGGTGGTTCCATGTTACCGGATACCCCGGAAAACCTGATGCAAATTATCGGCATTTATAAAGCCTATGCTGTGCCGATGGATTTCTATTGGCGAGATTTACTCTATATTGCCGAGCGCGTTTTTCTTGACCCTTTACCCTTCTTTAAATACTTCTTACCCCAAGAGTATTTAGATCTCCCTAATCACTATGCCGGAGACACCGCAGATTTTCGAGTTTGGCAAAAAGGAGAAGCCAGCGCTCACCCGGAATTATTGGAATTTATGGACAAGGGAGAACTGAAGAAAAAACTCCCAAAAATTTTCCATCATCTCTGGCACGATCGCGTAAACATGGAGTTTGCCGAAGCCTGTATGCGTGCCATGCTCTGGCATCAAGGAATGGGGGGTCAGTTTTATGACTATCTGGAGAGTGAGGAATATCTCGCCAACTGTGATAAGGCCATTAAAGCTTATTTTAAGGGCAATCCCTTGATGTTGGGACTCTATAAGCTCTTCCCGCAAATGTTCTACGAAAAGGTGCGCGAACTCTCCTACTACGCTAACTTGGGCTTATTCTGGGAAGTCATGGCTCCCGTGTTTTTTGAAATGAGCGATCTTTATGATGCCGGAGAGTTCAAAACGGTCCCCGATGCCATGAATTTTCTGGTTAATGGTATCTTCATTGCTGCCGGACGACCCATTTATCACCATGTCTATATCGGTGATGAATGTTATGAAATTATTCCCAAATCTAAAGGGTTTATGTGGCTCTATGAAGCAGCATTGCCCTATGTGGAAGCCGTGTTTTACCGTACTGCGCCCTTCCGAGGAACCAAGTCCTACAACGCCCAAGCTAAACAAGTTCCCGAAGAGCAAAAAGACTTTCACTATGGCATTCTCTACGCCGATGTTTTCCCGGTGGGAACCGCAGGCATTCCCCCAACTCTTTTAATGCAAGATATGCTCCATTTCCTCCCTCCTTATTTAGAAGAGTATTACCAAAAATACTGTCGAGGAGAATATGATATGCTGATTCAGTTGGGAATTACCTTCCAGCGATCGATGTATAATGTTACCTCTGCGGTTATTCAAGCTTTAAGAGTTGCCCTACTGTATCCCTTAGACGATCCTAACCCCGAACACTTATTAAAAAATCGCCAATTCTTTGAATCCCAAATGGATCGCTTCCTCCGCCCAGAAGCTCGTTTACCCGATATCCAAAGCCAAGATTATCGTTGATTGCCCCAACCCCTAGAAACTAAGTTTTCCCTATTCCCTATTCCCGAAAAAATGCCCAACATTGTTGAAATTGCAGTCAGTAATGATGCCTTCTCCACCCTCGTCACAGCCGTTAAAGTGGCTGGGCTAGTTGAAGCACTCCAACAACCTGGCCCCCTCACGGTTTTTGCCCCCAATGATGATGCTTTTGCCAAATTATTACCGGGAACCGTAGAGAGTTTGGTGCAGAATATTCCCCAACTTCAGCGTATCCTGACCTATCATGTGGTTGCTGGACGCTATACAACCGATGAATTAAAGAATCTCGGAAGTGTGACCTCTCTGGAAGGTTCCCCCATTCCCATTCGCTGTGGTGAAATTTTTGAAGTGAAAAATGCCACGGTTTTAGCCCCAGATATTGAAGCCAGCAATGGCATTATCCATGTGATAGATACCGTGATTTTGATGGGGTAAGAGCCTCTTTTTTCTGCCGATCCTAGTGGTTAGAGATCGGTTGATCGCTGTTGCAGAATGCGCTCGGCGATCGCCAAATCAATGGGAGTCGTTACTTTAATATTCGTTTCTTCTCCCCTGACAATTTTTACTGGTAACTGGCATTGCTCAAATAAAGCTGCATCATCGGTGACTTCCCAGCCCTTGGCGCGTCCCTTTTCATGACAGTCTTTAATTGCGTCTACCGCAAACCCTTGGGGCGTTTGGGCAGCCCAAAGATCGGCGCGGTTGGGGGTACTTTCAATCCAATGCTCGGTATTGACCACCTTAATGGTATCTTTGACAGGCACAGCCGCAATTAACCCCTCGCACTCTTGAAGGGCGATCGCACACCGGTCAAACAGCTCCGGAGTCACCAAACACCGGGCCCCATCATGGATCAAAACCCTCTCAGCGCCCTCTGGCAGCGCCTGTAGGCCGTTGTAAACCGATTCTTGGCGCGTCGAACCCCCCACAATCAAATGGATGGGTTTTTGCAAGCCTAAGCGACCGATAATCTCCTCAAACGCCGGAAAATCAGTCGGTTGTCCCATAATTCCAATCCACTCAACAGTTTCCGCTGCTTCTGCTGCTCGTAGCGTCCAAGCCAGTAAAGGATCGCCCAATACGGTTAATAAGAGCTTATTGCGATCGCTCCCCATCCGCTTGCCCATCCCTGCTGCTGGAATCAATACATGCATAGTCCTTATGAATTAACAATTAATAATTTTCATGTCGGCGACAGCCGAAACAATTGATTTGTAGGGGCGGGTTTTACCATTAACTAGAATACCTACGAGTCAATTTCCTAAACCCGCCCTCCTTCTCTGTGTCTCTGTAGTTTACCATCTACGATACGCCAGCTAGAAGCCGGGTTTCTTCAAGAAACCCAGCTTCTGGGAACACAAGGACATTAATTCTCTGGACTAAACCGGGCTAACATCTCCTCACGAGAAGCCTGCATACAGACTGGAATCAACTCTTCTAGAGACCGTTCCATCATGCTGTCTATCATTCCCCCTAACTCCTCATCCAAAGAACCAAACCGCGTTCTTAATAACGTTTCAATGGTCACTCGTTAGCCTGTTGAACACCTTCTTGTATCCCTTGTTGAATACCTTCTTGTATTCCTTGTCGAATACCTTCTCGTACTGTATCTTCTCGCCATTTTAAGTAAGCCGGTGATAATTCCATAACTAACTCCTGGTCTTCGGGATTGAGATCTATCTTAGCTTGTACATTAATTCGCCATATCCCAATGAGTTCTAGGATATTACGCCGTTGTGGATCATTTTCTGGCAGTTCTAGCACTTGTTCGATCGCTCTTTTCTGGGTTCCCCCTTTTCCCAACAGTCTTAACCAGAGGGTTTCTGGGGTTTCTGGGAGTTGGTTAATCGCGATGATTCCGGTGTGGAAAATCTCAGCAAACCGGTAAACTCCGGTACACCAGTTTTCTGCGTCTGAGTGAGCGCCACAGAGATCTAAGACTCTTTCCGATACAGTGGAGGTTAAAATCCACAGGGTAGGTAAGGTTTGGGTCTCTATCGGTTGTGTATCTCGCTTGGCTTGACGGTAGAATTCGCCATGGATGTACAGCAGTTTAAGGACACAACTGCTAATTTCTCGTTTACTGGGACAGTTGCGAAAGGGTTCCCACAGGCAAGGCGTAGAAGCCAGTTGAGCCAGTAAACCCAAGGGTGGAGGATTGCTGGGAGGTTCCGGGGAGGGCTGGAAAAAGAGGTCAATTTGCAAGGTTTCCCCTGGAATTTCGCGGCTAACTTCCACAGTTCCTAGGGGTTCGAGGAGTTCTTTCAGGTAGGCTTTGGCAAATTGATCGTGGGGTTGACGAGTCATTTCGATGAAAATTGCTCTGTGGGCCTAAGACAACGGATACAATGCAAGCGTTCATATATTCTACAGAAGGTCATGAAAGTAGTAGCCCTTGTTCCGGGTGGCATTGGGGATCAAATCTTATTTTTCCCGACTCTCGATCGCCTGAAACAATCCTATCCCAAAGCTGAAATCGATGTCATTGTTGAACCTCGGTCAAAGGGAGCATATCGCGTCAGTCAGTCCGTCAACGATGTGTTTGCCTTTGACTTCAAAGACCGCAACTCTCCAGCAGACTGGGGAAACCTATTGGGCATTTTACGCGATCGCGAATATGAAATTGCCCTCTCCCTCGGTCAACGCTGGACAGTCGGACTCCTTCTCTGGCTCACGGGTATTCCTACCCGCATCAGTTACCAAGGCCCGGGGTCAATGTTCCTCTCTAAACCCATTCCCCTGAAAACCGAGCAATATGCGGCTCATATGTATTATGACCTGCTCCAAGGTTTGGATATCACCAGCCCTTGTCCCGAACTCTCCATCAATGTGCCCAAAAAAGACATTGAATGGGCCGAAAAGCAGCAGCAAGACCTCGGTATTGGTGAAGGGGGCTATCTCTTAATTCACGGTGGGTCTAGCCAATTAGCCCAAACCAAAGGCATTGATAAAATTTATCCGGTGGCAAAATGGCAAGAAATTGTCCAAACCCTCAACCAGCAACAGCCAGATTTACCCATAGTGGTACTGAAAGGCCCTGAAGATGAAGCTCTGGTTAACCAACTCCTACAAGGAAATCCCAACTTGAAGGTCACGTCTCCACCAGATATAGGTAAACTGGCAGCTATGATTGCCAATGCCAATTTAATGCTTTGTACCGATAGTGCCCCTATGCATTTGTCTGTGGCCGTGAAAAGCTTTACCATTGCCCTATTTGGCCCCACAGACCCGAAAAAATTACTGCCTGCCAGCGATAAATATATCGGTATCCCCTCCCCTACAGGCAAAATGGCAGATATCACCCCCCAAATGGTACTGGAGAAAATTCTCGGCAGTTAGCTCTCTATTGTTTGCCCTTATCTCCCAGCCCCTTCTCCCTTCGGCTCTGCCCTGGGCAAAGCCGATGGGAGAGGGCAGAGGTGCTTCGCGCTAGGGAATAGGGAATAAGGTCGGAGAATGGGCAAAGCGTCTTGCTATAACTTTGACAGGACTTACGCATTAACTCTATCCGTAGTGGATTGTTTCACCTAAAATAGTGCTTTGTTTGTAGTAAGCACTTTAGTGCTTAAAAGCCTAGCTACAGAGGGCTAGAGCAATCACTACAAACATTCGCTCGCTCTCGGTGACGGTTTATATTAGGAGTTGATGTCATCAAATTATAAAACAGCTATGAGTCGGGAAATTAGAGTCGCAATTGTTGGGATGATTTTGGGACTACTGGCTACCATTGCTACTGAAGAGATGAGATGTATTATTTTGCCGTTTACATCCAAGTGTTTGAGATGTTGGAAGGAAACACATTCCAGTGGAAATATATCGGAAATTATTGGATCGTATTTTTCAGTTATTTGCTTATGTTTCCTGGGTTTTGCGATGTTTTTTTGTCGATCCAGAAAAGGATATAAATCCAAATATACCACTAATTAATAGGATAGTCGTCATAACTGTACTCTCTTTGATTCCACCAATTACCCAGCTTGTTTACTGGATTTATAAATTGGAAAAATGTCTGTAAATAAAGCGAACTTTTTGGCTCTAAAACAACTCGCTTTTTCTCTGCCAACAAAAGAGCTTCCCAAACACTTATCGGACTTAAATAAAGTTGATTGGTTTCATCCTCAATCATTTCAATCAGCGATGGTTATTAACTTGAACCAACTTGGTATGCCTTGGTAAGGTTAATTCATGTCCAATTCAACTGTTATCGGTTCTTGGCAACCTTTGGCCGGCGATCTCTATTATTTTCTTATCCCTTATTCCCCCATCCCCCTATCCCCATGAAACCTGCCGTATTTCTAGACCGCGATGGAGTCCTTAACCAGGAAGTCGGCTATATCCATCGAGTAGAAGACCTCAATCTCATTCCCGGTGTTGCTCAAGCTGTACGTCGTTTAAACGATCGCAACTTATTCTGTTGTTTAGTCACCAATCAATCTGGCCCAGCCCGTTCTTATTATGGTATGGATCATGTTCATGCCCTCCATCAGCGCCTCTGTAACCTCCTAGAAACCGAAGCTGGAGCCGTCTTAGATACCCTCTTCGTGTGCCCCTATCTCAGCCCCCCAGAAGGCGGTACTAACCCGGAATTTGCCCGATGGAGTACCTGGCGCAAACCCAATACCGGCATGTTAGTCGCGGCCGCATGGGAACACGATTTAGACCTCAGTGCTAGTTTTATGGTGGGCGATAAAGCCACCGATATTGATATGGCCCATAATGCCGGATGTCAAGGCATTTTAGTCCAAACCGGTTATGGTTCGCGGGTACTTTCCGGAGACTATCAACACCATACCCGACCCGATTATATCGCCACAGATTTAGCTGATGGCGTGAATTGGATTCTTACATCAGGGAATAGGGAATAGGGTTGGGTTTTCGGCAAAGCCGACATGTTTCCGCAAAGCGGACTTGAACATGTCGCGAAGCAAAACGTTCCTCAACCCAAACTACATTAGATTTTGTTTGTAGTGAGGGTTTTAACCCTCTCCAGCTAGGCTTTTAAGCACTCTTCGTGCTTACACCAAACAAAGCCCTATTTTAGGTAAAACAGTCCACTACAATAATTTACTAGACCCATTATTGATTTTTAATTGTTAATTAATCATGCTGCCGAGCGAATTACTCATTTATCGCTATAGCGGTGAAACCATCATTCCCAAACGATTAAAATTAGACCGCTATTGGATAGGCATCGCCACCGACTTAATTGCCTGTTTTCAAGATCATATCAGTCAACCCCAAAAAGACCTCGATCGCAGCTTACAGGAATTTGAAGGCGAAAGTCCCGATTTTCGCATTAAGCGCGGACTCGCTCATTTATTGAAAAGCAGCTTTTCTACGTTTGAAACCATCAGTCCCCTCGACCCTCCCCTCCTCAGACAACGCATCTTTGCCCAAGCTGCCCAAGGTCGGCCGGGACTAGACTGGACAGAACAAACCTTAAATCAAGTTGCCCAAAGTTTGAGCCAAGAACTGAAGCGAGAAGTTGCTATTGATGAGTTGCGTCAAGGGCTTTATTCTGATTTAATCGAAAATCGTATCTTTACCCAATTCGATCCCCCAGAACCTGAGCCACTCCTCCACCGTTATAATCTTTCCCAAGTCCAAGGAATTTTTTATCGCGCCACCCATATTAAAATTAATGCCCATCGCAATGTTCCTGGAGAATATAAGCTCTTATTCCGCTATTTAAAACTCTTTCAACTGATGTCTTATATTGAAGGAGATGCTGACCATGGATTTACGATTACTATTGATGGGCCATCCAGTTTACTACGGGTGAGTACCCGCTATGGACTCGCTTTAGCTAAGTTGATTCCCGCTCTACTACATGTTACAAAGTGGAGCATAGAAGCTAATTTGCAAACTCGTGATTTCTATACTGGCGCACCCAAACAAGGTAAGTTTTCTTTAGATTCTCAATGTCAATTAGTCAGCCACTATCCCCCTGGTAAATCCTATGATAGTATGCTCGAATCCGCTTTTGCCGATCGCTGGGCCAAGCAGAAAACCGATTGGGTTTTAGAGCGAGAAGTCGATTTAATCCCCATTCCCGGGAGTGTGATGATTCCGGATTTTCGCTTTGTCCATCCCGATGGGCGGTCAGTTTTGTTAGAAATTGTGGGCTATTGGCGACCGAGTTATTTACAGAAAAAGTTTTATCAAGTGAAACAAATTGATGATAAAGCTTTAATTCTAGCCATCTCTGACCGCTTGAATTTAGAAAAAGCTGGAGTTAAGATAGAAGAGTGTCCTATCCCAATTATCTGGTTTAAGAATAAGTTATTACCCAAGTCTGTACTGCCAGTATTAGAGGCCATGCAATGATAAACACTCCTCATACATCTGCTATCCTATAGAGTATGGCCGTAATGAGGAACCAATCGGAGTCAATCTGTATAAAAAATGAAAAACAGTTGACCATTACCCATTACCCATGACCTATAATGAGGGTGAGTCAATGAATTTTTCTTCTGAACAAATCTGGTCTATAGAAGCTCCATATTCCCCAGTTCCTATTGGCTCTCCCTTTTATATTGAACGGTTCCCGATTGAAGAAGAAGTTTGTACTGAGTTAGAAAAACCGGGCAGTCTGATTCGGATTAAAGCGCCTCATAAGATGGGGAAAAGTTCTCTCTTAATTCGGATTATTGCCCATGCTCAATCCTTAAGTTATCCAACAATTACCATTGACTTTCAGGAAATTGATGAATCTATTTATACAAGTTTAAATAGATTTTTACGTTGGTTTTGTATTAAAATAACTTTAGCTCTCAAATTGCCGAATGAATTAGATGAGTATTGGGATCAAGAAATCGGAGCTAAAGCCAGTAGCACGTTATATTTAGAAGAATATATTTTGCAGCATTTAGATTCGCCAATTGTCTTAAGTCTCAATGAAGTGAATCGAATCTTTGATTATCCAAATTTAGCTCAGGATTTTTTGTCTTTGTTGCGGTTTTGGTATGAACAATCTAGACAAGTCAGTGAGTTTGATCGATTTCGATGGATTGTTGTCCATTCTACGGAAAATTATGTTAAGTTCAATTTGAATCAATCTCCGTTTAATGTAGGCATTCCGATCCAACTCCCCCCCTTTACTATAGAACAAGTTGAACAATTATTAAGGCGACATAAATTGACTTTAGTCGATCCATCGGATCTGGTATATGTGATGAACGTAACAGGTGGTCACCCTTATTTAGTTCGCTTACTCTTTTACTCTCTTTGTCGATCTAACTTATGCTTAAAAGATTTCCTAGATAATGATGTGTTGAAAACAAAAATATATAAGCGTCATTTACAAAAGAAATGGGGGAGTTTACAGCAGGATGCCGAGCTATTTAAGCAATTTCAAGAGTTAGTCTCTGAGGAAGAAGGATTGGTTTTAGAACCAAGAGTTGCTTATAAGTTGGAGAGTCTAGGATTAGTCAGTATTGTGGGCGATCGCGCTCAAGTTTCCTGTGAACTTTATCGCGATTTCTTCTTGAATTATGCCTTTATCACGCCTTCCCCATCAAATCAGCATCTGGAAAAACTAGAACAGGAAAATCAAAAGCTAAAACAATTGATTCATACGGATAGTTTAACTCAAGTGGCTAATCGTCGCCGCTTTGACAGTTACTTAGAAAATGAATGGAATAGATGCTTAAAAGAAACGCTATTTATTTCCTTGGTTTTGGTTGATATTGACTGCTTTAAAGAGTATAATGATACTTATGGGCATCAGGAAGGCGATCGCTGCCTACAAAAAGTCGCACGAAAGATAGCCCAATGCCTCAACCATACCGATCATCTGCTGGCTCGCTATGGTGGCGAAGAGTTTGCCATCATTTTGTCAGGGAAGAATCCGATTGTTACCCTGAACCTGGCTGAAGATATTATGGAGGCAGTCAAAAGCTTAAAAATTGAGAATATCAATTCTAAAGTCGGGTCTAAAATTGTTACGATTAGCCTGGGAATTGCTAGTATCATTCCTTACATCAAAGATCATCCAGATGACCTATTCAAACGAGCCGATCAAGCCCTTTACCAATCCAAGGAAAAAGGTAGGGATCAAGTCACTTTAAAGTAATTTTTAATTTATATTATGTCCATCTATCAGGTTGGTGGTAGCTTAAGAAAAGATTCATCAAGTTATATTCAAAGACAGGCTGACACTCAGTTATATAATGCGTTGAAGAAGGGTGAATTTTGTTATGTTTTAAATTCCCGACAAATGGGCAAATCGTCTCTATTGGTCAGAACCCGATATCAATTAGAGCAAGAAGGATGGAAATGTGCCACAGTTGATTTAACCAGTATTGGCAGTGAACATATCACTCCCGAACAATGGTATAAAGGGATCGTAAGTGAATTAAGACGAGGATTTAAGTTATTTAAGACATTTAATTTAAAGGAATGGTGGAAAACTCAAGAGAGTTTATCCATCACCCAGCGCTTAACCCAATTCATCTATGATATTTTGTTCGCCACATTTGAGCAAGAAAATCTAGTCATTTTCATTGATGAGATTGATAGTATTTTAAGTTTGCCTTTCCCGATTAATGATTTTTTTGCTTTCATTCGCTTTTGCTACAATCAACGCGCTTTAGAACCGGATTATAATCGATTAACATTTGCCATTTTTGGGGTGGCGACTCCCTCCGATTTAATTGCCGATCCATCCCGAACTCCCTTCAATATTGGCACAGCCATAGAATTGAATGGATTTACGTTTTCTGAGATGCAACCCTTAGCTCAGGAATTATCAGCAAATTACCTGAATCTGAATCGAATTATCAAGCGGGTTTTGTATTGGACAAATGGACAGCCTTTTCTGAGCCAAAAGTTGTTTAAAATTCTTGCCCAAGTGAGTGAAGAGATCGATGAAAAATCAGCAAAATTATTAGCTGGAAATGAAGAACTTTGGGTCGAGCAAGTTGTCCGGGAAAAAATTCTCGATCAATGGCAATCTCAAGATGAACCGGAACACTTAAAAACAATCCGCGATCGCCTGCTCGACAATCCCCAGCACAGTGCCCGACTCTTGAGTGTTTACCAGCGTATCCTCCAAGGGGAGAGAGTTCACAATGACGATAGTTGGGAACAGATTGAACTGATCTTATCTGGTTTGGCGATCAAGGAAAAGGGGGTATTACGGGTTAAAACTCGGATTTATGAGCAAATTTTTAATCAAGACTGGGTGAGAGAGCAATTAAATGATCTGCGCCCTTACTCCCAAATGTTACAGGCTTGGTCGATCAGTGGTCAAACGGATACGTCCCGATTATTGCGAGGACAAGCGCTTCAGGATGCCCAAGTTTGGGCCCAAGGAAAACGTTTAAGTAATGAGGATTATCAGTTTTTATCGGCATCGGTTGAGGTGGATCGGCAAGCGGTACAAACTGCCCTCGAAGCCGATCGCACCAAAGAGGTAGAAGCACGGTTAAAACAAGAACAACATCTCGCTCACTTACAACGCCAATTTCTCTGGGTTCTCAGTCTTGCTCTACTGATTGCCAGTGGATTGGGAATCTTGGCCTTTTGGCAATTTCGACAAGCGAGACTGAGCGAACAACAAGCCAGAATTAGTGAAATTAGAGCGTTGGTTTCTTCCTCTAGGGGACTCCTGATTGCTGATAAAAAATTGCTGGCTTTAGTTGAAGGAATTAAAGCCAAACGTCGCCTACACAGTCTGAATAATAGTTCTTCAACCTTAAACCAACAGGTTGATAGAATCCTAGAACAGGGAATCTATGAAATTGTTGAAGCCAATATTTTATCGGGGAATCAAGCCGGAATTCCTGAACTGGATTTTAGTCCAGATGGGCAATTGATTGCTACGGCGATCGCCGATCATACCCTTAAACTGTGGACACCTGAAGGCGCTCTGCTCAAAACCCTCCAAGGTCATCAAGCGCCCGTCATTGCTGTTACCTTTAGCCCCAATAGTCAAATCCTTGCCTCTGCTGCAATGGACAATACCCTTAAACTCTGGACAAGGGAGGGTGAATTACTTAAGACTTTAACCGGCCATACCAACATTATCTTTGGCATTGCCTTCAGTCCTGACGGCCAAACCCTGGCATCCGCATGTAGGGATGGTACAGTTAAACTCTGGACTCTGGAGGGTCAATTACTCAAAACATTGCCCCATGAGAGTGGAGTGCGAACGGTGAGGTTTAGCCCAGATGGGCAAATCCTCGCTTCTGGGAGTGAAGATCGCACGATTATTTTATGGACATTAGAGGGCAAACGCCAAGCGACCCTCAACGGTCACCAGAATGCCATCACTGATATCGTTTTCAGTCCCGATGGCCAAACCCTGGCTTCTTCTAGCTTAGACCAGACGATCAAACTCTGGAACTTAGCCAGTCCTCACCCTCAAGAACTGAGAACCTTAGAAGGACATCAGGGACAAATCTGGAATCTGCGCTTTAGTCCCCAGGGTCAGATCTTAGCCTCGGCTAGTGACGATCGCACTGTGAAAATTTGGACAGTCGAGGGTACAGAGATAGCCACCTTAGTTGGTCATCGCAGTCGGATCAGGGCCCTGGATTTTAGTCCCGATGGTCAGACTCTAGCTTCTGGAAGTGCGGATACAAGGGTGAAATTATGGCGACTATCCCATCCCTTACAGACTATTTTTGCTGAAAGCGATCGCCAAAACCAGACCCTGGTTAGTCAGGATGGCCGCCAATTACCGTTACTAGATTTGACTGAAACCCTTAATCATTGGCAGTCTTCTCCTGAATCCTTAACCGGTTCCTACCCTCATAAGATTGGAGTCTGGAAAAACGAACATTCCGATGGCCAGGTGAAGACAACCGCAGGGCAAGTCTGGAGACGAGATGCGAGTCTGAGATTAGCTGTTGCGGGGAAAAATGACGGTGTTCGGAAAGTCAGTTTTAGTAAGGATCGTCAGATGGTTCTCCCTCTCTATGGCTCTAACAATGGCACGATTGAGATTCAACGGTTAGATGGCTCTATCGTCAGTGTGCTTCAAGGTCATCAGTCGATTGTTTGGGGAACAGACTTTAGTCCCGATAGTCAGTTAGTGGCGACTGCCAGTTCCGATGCTACGGTTAAACTGTGGCATGTGGATGGAAGGTTATTAAAAACTTTGGATGGACATCAAGCGAGTGTGTTTGATGTGGCGTTTAGTCCTGATGGTGAGTTTCTTGTGTCCGTGGGTCAAGATCAAACCATTCGCTTGTGGAATTTAGAGACGTTTGCAGTGCAAGTTTTTCAGGCAGATCGCGGCTTACATAGTGTAGACGTGAGTCCTGATGGTCGCTCGATAGCAGTGGGGACGTTAGATAATGCGGTGGAACTTTGGGATCGGGAGGGCCGGCGATCGCATGTTCTCAGTGGCCATGAAGGGGCTGTCACTGCCTTACAATTTAGCCCAGATGGTCAGTTATTGATATCTAGAAGCAGCGATCGCAAGGTGATTGTTTGGAATATGGATGATATCCTCACCGCTAATCCCCTGGATTTAGGCTGTGATTGGGTTCGGGATTATTTGGTCAATAGTCTGAATGTGGAAGAGGGCGATCGAGGGGTTTGTGGATAGGGAATGGGGAATAGGGAATGGATTAACCTTTACCGCGCGAAGCGTTGTATTGAATCGCCCAATTGTGCATCGCAGTCAAGACTGGCTCTAAGCTGCGTCCAGTGGGAGTGAGGGAATACTCCACTTTAGGGGGCACTTGAGAGTAAACAACGCGATCGATGAGTCCATCCTGTTCCATTTCTCGCAGTTGTTGAGTCAGCATTTTCTGCGTTACTCCAGAAATTGCCCGTTGCAGTTCCCCAAAGCGTTTCACCCCAGAGAAAAGTTCGCGCAAAATCAGAACTTTCCACCGTCCCCCAATCACTTTGATCGTGGTTTCTACGGCGCAGGTTAGGCGAGTTGAGGACTCAATTGGACTGTGCATCGTTACTTTTTGGGTACTATGGCACTTTGAAGTACCGTCTTTACAGGCTCAGTTGAGCTGAACTAAACTAATGATTAAGAGTTGAGCTGGGTCTTTCTGTTATGGTTAACGCACCCTTAAAAACACCACAAATTGTGCTTCGTAAATCCTCAGAACGAGGACAGGCAAACCATGGATGGTTAAAGTCGAATCATACCTTTTCATTTGCCGGTTATTACGATCCAAAATATCAAGGCTTTCGCCATCTTTTAGTGATTAATGAAGACCGAATTCAAGGCGGTTCTGGATTTGGAACCCATCCGCACCGAGATATGGAAATCATTTCTTATGTAATTAACGGTGCGTTAGAACATAAAGATAGCATGGGCAATGGGTCGGTGATTAATCCCGGAGATGTCCAGATTATGAGCGCTGGAACCGGAGTAACCCATAGCGAGTATAACCATTCTCAAGAGGATACGACCCATTTTTTACAAATCTGGATTGCACCGAATCAAAAAGGTCTGAAGCCAGGCTATCAACAAGAGTATTTTAGTCCAGAATCGAAACAAAATCAACTGCGATTGTTAGTTTCTCCCGATGGTGAGGGCGGTTCAGTGGTGATTCATCAAGAGGCAAAAATATTTGCGTCGATTTTAGATCCACAGGTGCAGGTCTCTTATAATTTTGCGCCAGAGCGTTATGGATGGATACAAATGATTCGCGGGAAACTATCCGTCAATGGTATGGTATTAGAAACGGGAGATGGAGCCGCGATCGCCAACCTCCAAACCTTAAATTTACAAGCGGAAGAATCCTCGGAATTTCTGCTCTTTGATTTAGCTTAGTTGCTGTTACAGCGCTTCGCGCGGTAATAGGTAATAGGAAAATCATTTTTCACGCTATAATGCCCTGAGTAAGTTTGAGGATTGAACTTCAATTTTACTTGTCCCAGGGTGATAGAAGAGGGATAGCGTTTCTTTCTTCTATGAGGTACAGCTTGAAGCCTTAGAAACTAAGCCATACAAGCTATTGCAAAGCAAGCCTAGCGCGAAGCACTATATATGCCTCTCCTGCTTTGGGAGAAGCGCTCCCTTCGACTCCGCTCAGGGCGCGCTGGGAGATAAATGAAACGGTTTAAAACTCATTTTCTCACTCAATTAATCATGTCCAACTCCACTAAAATCCTGGCCTTTGCTGGCAGCGCTCGCCAGGACTCTTTCCATAAAAAACTGGTGAAAATCGCTGCTCAAGGAGCTACTGATGCGGGGGCAGAAGTTACGTTTATTGATTTGCGTGATTACCCGATGCCCATTTATGACCAGGATTTACAAGAACAGGACGGATTTCCGCAGTCCGTTTTAGCCTTGAAGCAGTTCTTCAAATCTCACAACGGTTTGTTAATTGCCTCTCCAGAATACAATAGCTCCATTAGCGGGTTATTGAAAAATACCATCGATTGGCTCTCTCGTTCGGAACCGGATGAATCCCCTTTAGCGCTCAGTTGTTTTCGGGGTAAAGTGGCCGCAATTATGAGCACCTCCCCTGGAGGATTAGGCGGTTTAAGGGGATTGGTGCATTTACGAGCAATTTTGGAGAATATTGGCGTAATTGTTTTACCAGATCAAAAGACGATTCCAAATGCATTTGAACAGTTTGATAGTCAAGGACAACTGAAGGAGCAAAGGCAACAGGAGTCGGTACAAGCAGTGGGAAAAAAGTTGGCTGAATTAGCGATGAAATTGCAATAGGTAATGGTAAGGTCGCAAGATTTTTTGCCCCTACTTATGATTTTTTGCGCGTTTTTTTGATCTTTTGTTTAATGGTTTTCTGTAGACTGGGTTCACGTCCAATCTTGGCAATCAGTGCAGAAGAGTTAACATCTCGATCGCCCTCATACCCACACTGGGTACAATGATAGACGGGCTTGCTGATGTCCATTTCTGGGTCATAGGCTAGGCATTTACAGCAGATACGGGATAAAGGTAGGTCAGCAGCGAACTTGATGCGCTGGGTAGACTTGCCAAATTCTTGGGTTTTCTTGTCGATTAAGTCAATCTGTTGACCGATCGCCGCGTCTCGATTACTCTTATTTTGTCCTGTAACGGCCGATGCTTGATTTTTGTCAAATCCGCTCCCGTCTTCTTTCGCTTTGGCTTTTGCCTTTCCCACTTTCTTCTGTAGTCCATCCTCTACAGCAATACCCGACGAATAGGTGGTTAAATAGGAAGCAATGCGGTATTGATGCGATCGCCGTCTGCGTTTCGTTTTTTCGTGGATACGTTTAATTTTCTGTTTGCACTCCTTCACCCCTTGGGAGTCTCCGCACTGTTTCCAGCGCAAGCGTTGGATAGTACTGGCGTTTAAATCAACGCCAATATGGGCGCATAAATCCTCAACCGTGCGGCAAGTTTTGAGAATATCCGCATCCCCTTCCGAGACATAATCCAAGAGATTAGTGTCCGGATGATGAATCCAGAGAATCAGACGACGGTAGAGCTTCTCGTCCAGTTTCTGCTGTGCTTTTGCCAGTTGCTCTTGGGACTCTCGATAAAACCGGGGTTTACTGATTTGTTGACTGCGGGTTTCTCCCCCCTCATTCACCCAACTCACCGAGCAATAATTCTCCTCTTTCCATCCCCAATCGATGCCGGCATATCCCCTCGGTTCAACCTTTCGCACTCGTCGGGGCGTTTCTTCGCGGGTGAGTTGCACGAAAAAACCCGATGCTTTCTCCACAATTTGCATAATTTTCACCCGACTCTTTCCCCAGCGTTTATCGAGTCCAGGTAGGTGGACATCCCCAAAACCAGGAATTTTCAGCACATCGCTCCCAATAGCACGGACAGCATCAGCCGATTGGGGTTTCTTCCCTCCCGCGTTGGGGTTGGGGTGGCGAATGGTATTCACTGGGGTGTTCGTTCCTTTGAATTTCGGCTTACCTCGGCGTAGGGATTCTTTACTGTAACGGTCTTTGACATATTTATCCCAAGCGCCCCCTAGTTGTTCGAGTAATCCCATCCGATACTTTTGTTGCACGTTGAGGATTAATTGACGGTCTAAGTCTTTGAGCAAATCGGGGGTAATAATTGTTGGATCTTGTAAATCTCTGGCTCTGGCAAGGATACCTAAACCTCGTTTGGAGTCCTTCATGGCTGAATTGCTAATTAGACCCGGGTTATGGTCTCGTTGGATGGGACAGGAGTAGCCATATCCCCTAACCCATCCAGAGGCTTTAACCTCGGCGCGGGTAAACACATGATCTTTATCAGCCATTCTCTGGTGGCCAGCTTTTGTAGTAGCTGTGGGGTAGGCTTGGCAAGCAGCGACAATCCACCGAGAGCGCCTGTCAAGGACGGGGGAATGGGCGACCCAGGTTTTTGAGAGGTCATCCTTGACTTGGTGACGGACGAGGGTACATTTGGAGACATAAGTTTTAGACACCTTGTCATAGTGCCAATTTTCATCAGCGTTGATCAGTTGCCCTAGGGCAAAATTCCATAGCCGCCTCAAGCCTTCCTGGTATTCACGGATGATGGCGATCTGGTCGGATGTAAAATTGGCCTTGAATTCACTAACTTTACAGATCATTAAGCGTGGTTGAAATTTGCGTTTTGGTGGTATAGTAAATCCTAACATCTTACGATGTTCCCTGGTTTCGAGGGATACGGCGGTGTAGCTTCGGCAGCCGCAATCTGCTGGTGAGATCAACCAGCGATTTCTAATAGAGATTAGTTATTCATGAACCTTGAAAACTGAATATTCGGATTGCCCTCTAATTCACCGCAATCTCTATTCGCTTTTGGAAGAATTCCGACACGGGGTAGATGTTAAGTTGAAGTGATTCCGAGATAGGCTACAGCCCCGATCCCGATTGACTTCTAAGGACTCAACTGCTCAATCGACCGTCGGCCCTTATGCAGTCAGGGTTTCAGCGATTTTGGCAGGATCGAGGTCTCTCATTCAGCCATCTTTGGGGTTCAGTGTCGGAAACTGAGTGTCAAAGCTATGGCTGATAAGGATTCTACAGCAAGCGGTTTCAATCCACAGCAATCTCTATTAGATTTTGAAACGAATCAACTCCTAATGTGGAGTGAACGATATAAGCAGAATGTTTCAATCCACAGCAATCTCTATTAGATTTTGAAACAACCCGATCCGACTACTTAACGCCTGATGACAAGAAGTTTCAATCCACAGCAATCTCTATTAGATTTTGAAACTCTTGTAAGCAAGTGGGGCTAACCACCTACATTTACGTTTCAATCCACAGCAATCTCTATTAGATTTTGAAACCTCGGTAAATGGTTCCGAATTTCCGGATTTTCTGGTTTCAATCCACAGCAATCTCTATTAGATTTTGAAACAGGCTAATGGAAAATGGGAGAGAAAAAACAAGCAGGTTTCAATCCACAGCAATCTCTATTAGATTTTGAAACTGGAAGCTTTCTTCTGCTTCTAGCTCTTCGGCTTCGTACCGTTTCAATCCACAGCAATCTCTATTAGATTTTGAAACATGGCGGGAACCATCATCACAATTCGACGCAACATCCAAGTTTCAATCCACAGCAATCTCTATTAGATTTTGAAACTCCCCCGACTCCATCATTCAAGGAAATTGTAGTTGGATCAGTTTCAATCCACAGCAATCTCTATTAGATTTTGAAACTGCCAAACTGGGCATGGATTTTTTGGATACATTAGTTTCAATCCACAGCAATCTCTATTAGATTTTGAAACTATTGTGAGACCATCGCAGCTTTATTGATTCACGTTTCAATCCACAGCAATCTCTATTAGATTTTGAAACCTGTGTTTTTGTGGCGCGAGACTTGCTGAAGGATGGATTCAGTTTCAATCCACAGCAATCTCTATTAGATTTTGAAACAGATTCTGATTCTAGTTGGATTGGATGAAAGATAGTTTCAATCCACAGCAATCTCTATTAGATTTTGAAACGGCAAGATAGGAGTTCGCCGTCATGAAATCGGTGGGTTTCAATCCACAGCAATCTCTATTAGATTTTGAAACAAAACTTCAGTTGGTTTAGCATTAGGGCAAAACCAAGTTTCAATCCACAGCAATCTCTATTAGATTTTGAAACGCATTAAAAGGTGTTTTTAATGACAAAGATAGTCGGTTTCAATCCACAGCAATCTCTATTAGATTTTGAAACGGAGCATCAAACCTTCTCTTTTTCTGCCAATCGCGAAATTCGTTTCAATCCACAGCAATCTCTATTAGATTTTGAAACGCTGGGCAGGCGGGTCAGTCGATTTTGTTTATTGCCCATGTTTCAATCCACAGCAATCTCTATTAGATTTTGAAACTTACCTTTAAAGTCTTTTCCTATCAGCGAGGGTTTCAATCCACAGCAATCTCTATTAGATTTTGAAACTCAAAGATTTTATAGAGGCTTGCGGAAAGAGCAAGTTTCAATCCACAGCAATCTCTATTAGATTTTGAAACACCACAGGGGTTCAGTTTTATGAATCACTGCTATCTAGTTTCAATCCACAGCAATCTCTATTAGATTTTGAAACGTTTTGACCAAGGATTTGTGGAGGCGGCTAAAACAGTTTCAATCCACAGCAATCTCTATTAGATTTTGAAACTACGTTGTCCGAAACGACTATCTCAAAATTGAGGAGTTTCAATCCACAGCAATCTCTATTAGATTTTGAAACATCTCGACAAATAACCGACTCTCATTAGCCGATGACACCAGTTTCAATCCACAGCAATCTCTATTAGATTTTGAAACCGGCAAATTGGGGCCCACCTTTCTGGCAAACAAGAGTTTCAATCCACAGCAATCTCTATTAGATTTTGAAACTTGAAACTACTAATGATTAACCTCTTGCATCCATTGTTGATAAACAACCTGCTGTAACGTTTGACTAAAATCGCGACAAATAGAGATCAAAATCTGTGGACGTTGGTAACCTAGACTAATTAAACGTTTCTTAGCAATTTTGAACAATTGACAGTCAGTTTTAGCCACAAATTGCAATTGTGAAGGTGAGTCGTCAAAGAGGTCAAGATAGCCAAAACTAGAACCAGAGGAAATTTCCTTAATGGGGATTAACTGGTCTTCAGAGCGCTTAGAAGAGGTCACTGTCCCCGATCCAACAATATAACAAGCATTCATCACTTTACCTGCGGGGAGGATGATTTCATTTTCTAAAAACTGTTCTTGGACTAATTCTTGGGAGATTAAAATGAGTTCGTCTAAGCTCAGGCTTTGGAAGAGGGAGAGATTTTGTAAGAGGACAATGGGATTCATACATTAAGAGGTTTTGTTATTTGAAGTTTGCTCTAGGGTTGAGGAATCTAAAGACTGCTCAATTAATCGGACGATCGCCATATCTTGAAAATTAGTAACTAAGACCAAAATCCGATTTGCAAAACTCCGATAGCGCTCATCCTGTTCCAAGGGTTGCGCTAAGGCTTCAATCTCCGCAATATCGCCAATTTTTGCGGCTTGATAAATTTGTTCTAAAATATGCCGGGGTGGGAGCAGTTTTTCACAATCATCACTGACGGCTGACTGTTCAGGCTCAGGGGAAATTATATCCTCATAAATCCACTCAAGTTTTAAATACCTTTGCAAACATTGAAATAACTGTTGAAGCTCCACAGGCTTTTGAATAAAATCCTGACAACCGACTTCTAAACTGTTTTCTTGATCTTTAGCTAAAACACTGGCTGAAGAAGCAATAATAATTGTGTCTTTAAACTGGGACAGGGTACGCAATTTACGCACCATTTCAAATCCATCTAAAACTGGCATGACTAAATCAGTAATGATTAAATCCGGTTGAAAACCAATCGCCTGCTGAAATCCATCTTCCCCGTGTTCTGCCTCTTGACATTCAAATCCTAAGGAGGTTAACACCGTGACTAAGATTTCACGGTTGACTGATTTATCGTCCACAATTAATATCTTATAGCGATCGCCTCGATAACCGATTATTTGTCCAATTTGGCTCACTGTATCCGTTTCTACCCATTCCGAAGCAATGGGTAATTCAACCTCAAAGTAAAAGGTACTGCCTTCTCCAGGTTTACTGATCACTTGAATTTCACTCCCCATCAAACGAACAATTTTCTGGGAGATGGTTAACCCTAAACCGGTTCCTTCAGCTTGTTGTATTTTATTCCCCACTTGTTCAAACGGCAAGAAGATTTTACGTACTTGTTCAGCAGTCATGCCCACCCCAGTGTCTTGCACCGTAAACCTGAACAGTCTTTTATTGGAGTCTGCCAAAGGTAAGGCTTCTACCCTCAGTTCCACACCTCCACTATCGGTAAATTTAATTGCATTCCCTAACAGATTAAGCAAGACTTGACGCAATCGTTTTTCATCCATAGTTACGGATGATGGCAAGTCTGGATTTAAGGCAAAATCGAACGTAATCCCTTTGCTTTCTGCGGCAATTCGAGACATTTCGACGACACCAAATAAGAAAGAAGCGAGATGGATATTTTGAGGTCTTAATTCTAGTTTTCGAGCTTCAATTTTGGAGAGATCGAGAATATCGTTAATTAAATTCAGTAAATGGTTTCCCGATTGTTCAATCACTTCTAAACCGCGATCTTGATGCTCCGTATCTTTAGCCTGTTTGAGAATTTGGGTATACCCCAAAATTCCATTTAAGGGTGTGCGTAATTCATGACTCATATTGGCGAGAAATTCGCTTTTAGCTTGGTTGGCAACTTCTGCCGTTTCTTTGGCTTCGGCTAATTGAGCAGTGCGTTCTTTGACTTTTTGTTCTAGGTTATTGAAAGCTGTTTTTAATTGGTGTGCCATGCGGTTGAATGCAGTAGCTAGGGCTTTTAATTCTACGATCGCACCTTCTGACACCTGTTGACCTAAGTCTCCTTTAGACATCGCTTCTGACGATTGTGCCAGATCTAGTATGGGTTTGGTAATCCAGCGAGAGGTATAAATTCCCAGTCCAATGGCGATCGCCAAGGCAAGCAAACACAACCCAATCGTGGTGTAAGTATTGGCATTAATTTCTGCGATAAAATCTTTTTCGGGCATGACAATAACGACCAGCCAATCTAACCCCCATCGATCTTGATAGGGCAAGACTTGAACAAAGTGTCGTTTGCCATTGACTTTGCAAATCAGTTTCTCTAATTGATAGATGTGATTTAAGTCGCCAAACTTTTGCTCTAAAAACTGAGCCGTTAATTGGGTCAACTGATTTTCACTGTTAATGGCTAATAAGCGTTCTAATGTATTTTCTCCCGCATTAACAGAAAATGGATTTTCTCCGGTGGAATTAGCGACTAATAGACCAGAACGCTCTAAAATAAATGCTTGCCCAGTTTTCCCAATTTTTAACTCGCTGAGAAACTGATTAATATCTAATAAAGTAAAATCTGTGGCCACCACCCCGACCAATTCCCCCTCTGGATTGTACACTGGATCTCCAAAGGTTAGGGCAAGTTTGGGACTGGCTAAATAAGTATAAATCTCACTCCAAACCGATTGATGCTTCGTTGCGGGGGCAATGTACCAATCACGAGTCCGGGGATCGTAGTTCGGTGAAATATTCAGGATTTGGGTGGGTTGCCCTTGAGGATCGGTTGCATAGACATGCAGATTATAATCCGTCGTGCGATCGCTATTCCAGATGTTTAAGCTGTGGTCATCCAGCCGTTGGATACCATAAAATTCTCTGTTTTCGTTAGCCACTTGAATAAAACTAATTTGCTCAAATAACCCCATCTTTTTAAAAAAGAATTGAGCTAAATTAGGATCCCGTTCTAGATTAACATGCCCCAGAGCAATGGCATTCAAAATACTCTGATTAACTAAGTAGGGTTTGCCTAAATAGCTATTGAGATGTTGTTCGATTCTCGCCCCAATTTCTGTCTGTAATTGGGTCGCAATATTGCCAACTGCCTTTTGTCCATTGCGGAGGGAGAGCCATCCAGTTAAGCCCACTATGGTACATATTTGTAAGACAAATGGGACAATTAACACCAATCGCAAATGTAACTTCATAATCAAAAGAAGGTCATTATTGACTTAATCAGCAGTTCCTTCCCTCTTCTGTCATCTACACAGTACCAAGTTTTGTATCACAACCCTATTCCCGATTCTCTAGCGCCCAGGGCTATATGTATACTCAGTGACTGTACTGTTATATTAGCTTAGAATTGGAGACTCTAGGGTAATTTCAGTTTCTTCAAGGCTTTGCTTGAGGAAGGCGCTAAAGCGTTTGCAAATTTCCAGAATCATATCGGGTTTTTGGTAAATCAAGTCGAGGAAGCGATCGCTCTCTAATTTGAGTAAAGTACAATCCGTTTCGGCAATCACATCCACCCAAGCAGGATTTTGATTAAACAGTTGGGCTTCTCCAAAATAATCCCCTGAACTTAAAGTGGCTAGAATTTTTTGTCTTCCGCCCATAGTTTTGACAATCTGCGCAGTCCCGGAAGCAAGAATATAGAAATGGTGACGTAGGGAACCTTCGGCTACGATCGCTTCTTGAGGAGCAAAATGTTCTTCGATCAATTCCTGATTAATCAGCAGTAACTCATCCAAGCAAAAGTAACGGAAGAGATCGACGCGGGTGAGGATATAAATCCGTTGCAGGGTTGGATTTTGATGACAGATGAGACTTCCAGCCGGAAATAGGGTTTTTGCTACGTCTTGAACGAGGGGGTCTGGGGTTTTGATCAGGGTTCGGGGAATATCAACCAAGGCCACCATTGCACCGAGTTCTAACCATCGGTCTTGGGACGCAAGGCATTCCAAAATCAGTTTATAGCCTTGGGTTTTCATCCATTGGGCATCGGCATTGATTTCCTGTTCTAGGGATTGACCGCTGGCCCAAGTTTCTAAAAAGGGCAGTAGGGGTTGCACAAATCGACGATAGCGCAGGGAGGCAATAGTTTCTACTGCATTGGCCCGATCGCGTAAATTGTGGGAATGAATCACCTGTTTGAGTGCATCTAGGGTGGCGCTACACCCTAGGGTGGACAGGGAATGGAACACCCGTTCTAAGACGCGCTTTTGATAATCATCAATGGCGATCGCCAAAAGCTTCCACTGGGGACGGTCTGCGGGAAGCTGCTGCAACCATTCCCAACTGCGGCTAAATTGGTGCAATTCGGGCGCTAAATACTCATAAAGGCGGTCTTCAGCCCGGGGTGTGCCCATATATCCCAAGGTCGAGATAGCTGCATCGACGACTTCTGAGTCGGGGGATTCTAGATAAGATTCGACCCAGTGCAGAGCTTTTTCTCCAGCATGGGCTAGGGCTAGGGCTGCTTGCTCGCGCACATGGGGATGGCAATCCATTAAGGCTTGGGCTAAATAGGGGAATAAGTTTTCTTCTGGTGCTTTGCCCAAAATTTCAATGGCAGTTGCTCTCATTTGTGGATCGGAATGACCGAGTTGGGAGGCGACTAACTCCCGAATCTGGGGAGTTTTGTGACATTCTAGGGTGGTCAAATATCGTAGTCCCTGCTGCTGTATTTCCAAGGGAGCATGGCGGATTAGGGGTTCGAGCAGGATCAACAGGTCTGGGTTGCAACTGCGAGCGATAATATGGATGAGATTTCGTTGGCTATAGGAGGGCAAATCAACCGCCCAATCCTCTAAATTGGTTGGTAATGATGTTTTTGAGGTTTGCAGCTCTACCAGGGTGATCAGGGCGCGAATTTCGGCATCTCCCATTGCCCAAAATTGCGATCGCTCAGGTTCGGGAACGGGTTCTTGACATAAAATCAACAGTTCTAAGGCGATCGCCCGTGCTAACTGGTCTGTTGAGTCTAACAAGTTTCGGGTACAAAAGTGTTGATCCTGGGAGGGAATTTGACTCAGAAAGGTAACCACTCCCTGACGCAGTTCGGGATGGGTGTGGGAAAACAGGGTTTTGACTTCCGGTAAAACCTGGCTAGGGTTAGGGAGACGAGTCGCTAATTGTAACCCTAAAAGCTGGGTTTGGCGATCGCCACTGGTGAGCATATTTTTTACTTCCTCTTGATAGGAAGAGGGGAGCGTAACCCATCCGGTTTTGACTCCATCTAAATTCACCAAACCTTCCGTTACCATGGTCATTAAAGAGTCCAGATAACTGCGACCGGTGAAATAACCCACCCCACTATGGATAACACTTAAACCCATACCGAGTAAGGTTGTTGTGGTTAAGCTTCCTAAGTGTTGGGCACTGAGGAGAATCAGACCGCCTAAAACTTGTCCAATGGGGGAAAATAGACCTTCACTAAGAACCCGAAACCGCCCTAGAATTCGGGGAGGAACGGCGTTATAGTTGAGCAATCGCACGGCTTCAGCCATGCCATAATTGAGGGAACGTTGGTTAATATTGATAAAAACCGCCGAGCCTAAACCCGGGGCGAGAAATAAACCGACAAAACTCGCTAAGGTGGTGAGGGGATAAATCAGATTCATGCGTCGCACTCCCATTTTCTGAATTAACCAGGGAGTAACGAGGGACGATAAGCCAAATTCCAATAGACTTAACAAGGCGGCCATTAAAGCCAGGAAACTCGCCAATTGTTGGGCATTGTCTAGGGAGTCGGCGTAGATCGCTGAATATTGATATTCTCCTAACAGGCGCACTAATAAGAGTAAAAACGTATTAGCCGTCAGAAACAGAAGAATGGGATAGCGAGAAATCAGTTGGGGAAATTGGCGCAGGGAGTCTTTTAGGGTTTCTACGTGTTTCTGGGGCTGTTGGTGGAGTTCGTTAACTTCAATATCATTTTGGTCAATTTCAATATAGACCATTTCGGCGATCGCCAACCCATATAATCCGGGCAGTGCGATCGCCAGTACGGAGGGTTCAATCACCTGAAGGGCAATACTGGCGATCGTATTAGCCAGTAAATAGCCTAAACTCGAGGCTAAATTGAGATAGGATGTATAACGCTTGAGTTCTAAAGTTGTAAAGTAATCGGCTACCAGATTCCAAAAACCAATTTTAATCACCAGCACGCTGACGACTTCGGAAAAAATATAAAAGACAAACAGAATATAGAGTCCAGAATCTAACCATCCCAGAATTCTTAATCCCGACATAAATAGTGCACTTCCCAAAAGGAGCAGTTGCAAGAGACGCTTATGGGAAAATCGACCAATAACTTGGGAGAAAAAACCAGAAATAGTGATAATACAAATTGGCGTTAACGTATACAGTAACGGCAGTTTATCCGCCCCTGCCTTAGCTAAAAATAGAGAACGAGCCAGTAAGGACGCTAACCCTTGGGTTCCCACTAGAGTTAAGGCCAGCAGAAGAAAGGCACCCAGTCTTTTCAGTTGATCTTCAGATAAGCCTAGGCGCTTTTTAAGTAGGGATAAAAACATGGGATTGGGAGAACCAAATGTTACGGGTTAACGACAGAGCGATAATGCTCCGCATCGCTGGCGCGATCGCGGATATATTCTATCAGAGAATCGGAGATTAAATATCCCGTATCAACAACATTTTTTCCTTCAGAAAATAAGGTATATCCGTCTCCTCCTTTGAAGAGAAAACTAGAGGTGACTACCCGATAGGTTTTATCCAGCTCCAGAGGACGATAAGCACCATCTACTTGTCGAGTTTGGATACTGAGCATCCGCGAACCCACCGGTAAATCAGATTGCCAATCCAGTTTAAGTCCAGCCACTTGGGGAAAAGAACCATGGAGTTTATCCACTTGACTCACCCCATATTCTAGAAGCTCTTTAATCTGTTTTCCCGTTAAGTCTACTGCAATAATTGTATTGGAAAACGGAAACACTTCTAACACTTCTCCAATGGTGATCTCTCCCGCAGGAATACTCCCTCGAATTCCACCACCATGGGTAATCGCAATTTCGGTTTTTTTACCTGCTGTTTTCGCCAGTAAAGCTTCCCCTAACAGGGTTCCCAGGTTAGTTTCTTCTTGTCGAACATAGGGGCGATCGCCATTGAGTTTAATGGGAGTTTTACCAATCACTTTACTCTTCAGTTGTCGAATCGGTTCAGAAAAAGTTTCTAACAAATTTTGAAGTTCGGTATCATCCGTTATTTCTGCATTCACAGGATGCAGATCCCCTTTCCAGTGTTGTAGATGTCCTTGGCGGTCAAATGTGATATCTAAATCCCCTAGATATTTTCCCCATTCCCAATTGGTAACTACTAAAACCGGCTGACCACTCGGTGTTTTTTCCACGATGGGATAGGGATAAGTTGCATCAGGCATATCCCCGATTCTAGTATGGGAATGCCCCCCAATAATCACATCAATGCCATCCACTTGACGGGCTAATTCCAGATCTTCAGTAATTCCTAAATGAGTCAGGGCAATAATTTTATTAACTCCTTCCTGAGTTAACTCCTCAACTGCCTGTTGAGCTGCTGAAACTGGATCTAAAAACTCAACCCCTTCCCCAACCTCTGCCATGGTTATCGTTTTTGGGGTAGTTAGTCCCAAAACACCTATTTTTTGTCCATTTTTTTTCAGGAAAATCCAGGATTTCACCAATCCAGAAAGGGGAGACATCACATCTATTTTTAGATTAGCTGAAACAATAGGAAAATCACTGCTGTGAATGAATTTTGCTAGAACCTCCTGACCCCGATCAAATTCATGATTGCCTAGAGTCATGGCATCATATTCTAAAGCATTGTAAAATTTACTATCAGCTTGCCCTTGATAGGTATTAAAATAGAGTGTACCTTGGAATACATCACCTGCATCTAAGAGTAACAGGGGTTGATCGGCACGTTTACTTTCTTCTCTGAGTCTGTCAATCAGGGTTTTGCGTTTACAAATTCCCCCCAATGTGCCATTTTCTCCCATCTCTACCGGTTCTAAATGGGCATGATGATCGTTCGTATGTAACAGACGGAGTTCAAATGCGTCCGCACTCCAGAACTGATTACTGACTAGTCCAATAATCACCGCTAGAATAATGCCCAGTAGCACTTGTAGACTTCTTTTCCAATAGACTGAAGTTCGAGCCATGGGTTTGTGGTTTTAGAAGTTTCAATAAGGTATTCCCCTTCTAGGATATCTTAATATTGAATGCCCCTAAAACTTTGATAAACTAAACTTGAATCAATGACTGGCCTGAGATCCTATGCCCTCTGTCCCCTTTTATATTGTTGACGTTTTTGCCGTTAAACCCTACAGCGGCAATCAATTAGCCGTCATCCTCAATGCTGGAGAGCTGACTACGGAAACCATGCAAACAATCGCCAAGGAAATCAACTTTTCAGAAACGACGTTTATTTTAGGCGATCGCCCCGAAAATGGCGGCTACCGAGTTCGCATCTTTACCCCAGTCCAGGAACTCCCCTTTGCGGGACATCCCACCCTAGGAACCGCCTACATTATCCAGAAAGCAATCATTGGCTCGGCCGTCGATCAAGTTATCTTAAATCTACAAGTGGGACAAATTCGGGTCCATTGGCAAACGAAGGATCAAACCTCAGAAATCTTATGGATGAAGCAAAACCCTCCAGAATTTACCACCACCTATCCGAGAGAAGCCCTTGCCCCTATTCTGAGTTTAGAACCGGAAGACATTGACGATCGCTTCCCCATTCAAACCGTCTCTACCGGTATTCCCTTTATTATCGTTCCCCTGAAAACCCAAGCTGCCCTCAAACGATGTCGAATTGAACAATCCTTATATTTTGAATTTATAGAAAATAAACCAGCCAAAGAGATTTTTGTATTTTGTCCCGAAACCCATTACCCCGAAAACACCTTTAGTGCCCGCATGTTTGCTGATTCTTTAGGCATTCCCGAAGATCCAGCCACCGGTAGCGCCAATGGCTGTTTTGCCGGTTATTTAGTGGAACAGAATTATTTAGGAACTCAGGATATTGACGTGCTAGTCGAACAAGGCTATGAAATTAATCGCCCCTCCCTATTACGCCTGAGAGCCAAACGGAACCAGCAGACCATTTCTGTTGAAGTCGGAGGTCAAGTCATCCCCATTGCTAAAGGGGAGTTTTTTCTATAGCCCATCATATCAAGCCCACTTATGGGACCCATTTGGGATCTTAGGAGCATGTCGTTTCAATAGGAGACGGAGAAAGCAAAGGTCAATCTTATATCAAATCCGGTTAATTGGCCACTGTTAGGATTTACAAATCCGACTAACCACAGCCATTCATATTTCCAGTTAACTTTTTCACCTCTTTGAACCCAAATCATCCGATTGACTCGATTTAAGCCAATGCGATGTTCGTCTTCAGCCCATACTTCTACGGATGCATTACTGTATTCCTTTTTAACCTCAGCAACTCTCTGCGCAATTTTTTTTTCCACTGCTGTTGCTCTTCTGGGTCACTGTCTATATGAGCTGGGCGAGGTCTTCTTCTCACATATTCTAGACTTCGTAGGTAATCCCATCCTCTTTGAGGGGCTACTGGTCTATCAAGTAGTTCACTCATCCATTGAGCTACTTTTGACCCATTCCAGAGTCCTCCATCTGGGGGCGCTGATTGTAGCACTGACCAGAGTTGAGCCTGTTGCTCATCGTTGAGTAGTGGAGTGCGGCCGTGATTTTCTTGACGTTTATCTCCTAAACTTTCCGGCCCAAGACGGTTGTATCCTCGCACTAACTCATAAATCCAATGGAGGCTGTATCCTGTGATGGCAGCTACTTCTTTGCTTTTTTTCCCTGTCGCCAGAAGCCACATAATCTGGTAGTGGCTTCTGGCAATTGCTTCCGAAGCACCACGATAGCAGTGATAGAGTTCCTCCGTACTTCAATGAGGAACCAGTTGCAGTTGTCTAGGCATGGTTGGATGATAGCG
>NZ_JAGHZN010000047.1:0-38262 GCF_017746735.1 Roseofilum sp. Guam
CTTTTATTCTCGACTTTGCGGCGACTACTCCCGCTATGATTGATACTCTTCTGGCTGTAGCCCTTGACTTAATTAATCCCAAACATTTAAGAATAGGGTTTGCTCATTGTTGTTACTGTACCTCATAACAGCGCGAAGCGCTGTAAGACCTCTGAGCATAATGTTTTTACCCCATCATCAACTTGGAAGATCCCAATGCAACTTTAACCAATTTATAGGTCTTTGAGCTATTTCATGATAGCCACTTTTCAAAAGCATAGGACGATGATTTTTATAATTGCAGGAATTTACTTGAGTTTTTACATCCCTAGAACCAACGCTCCTATTCTGAATCTTACCAACCCACACACCACCCGGATTATTCTTTCGTAACTTTTCCGCCACGGTCGGAATCTTTCTCCTACTATTCTAAACTTTTTTAGCTCTCTAATCAGATGTTCTACAAATATTCTTTCTCTGGCTTTTCTGCGGTTTTCTTCTTTCTCCTCTTCTTTTAGAGCTTTCCCTTTTGGCTTTTTGCGGGGCGTTTCTATTCTCTCTTCTCCTTGGTACGCTTTATCTCCTCTATATCTCTGGTTCTTACCCAATCTTACTTCCTGTTCTCTCCATAAATTTAGGTCACTTATAACCTTCTTTAAACTCACTTTTATATCAATAATTTCTGTCCCTTTCGCTGTCGTAATTATCGAGGTTTTTACCGTATGAGCTTTTTCTTTCCTGAATACAACTGTTTTTGTTCATCTGCGTCTGATGGACGCTTAATCAATTGTTCTGTTGTATCCACCAACAGTTCCATCTCCTCTAAGATTTCTTCAACCCACTCTTTTTCTCCTTTTTTTTTAATTGTTCCATCAGAGAAGGAGGGAGCCGTTCTTCTAATATTTTTATCCCGTCATGAAAAATTTTATGGGCGGTAGACTCACTCACTCCAAACTAGATTCCTAAAATTTGAAAGGTTGGCAAGTTATGCAGATAGAAAAGAGTTAAAATAATCTGCTCTTCTAACCTCAGTTTGGCTTCCCTGCCTCCTCCCGCTTTTATCAGTCTAGGTTTTTGTTTTTTCTTTTCTTGATATTTCTCTTTAGCTATCTGGGTTAAAGTTTTCAGTTGCTCGGCATTAATCCCTAATACTCTTTGAGTTTCTTGGGGGTATTGTCGCAGAAACTCTTCAATATTGCTCATGATTTTATTGTCCGTAAATTTTGATTATAACATACCCTTTCTTCCTTAGCATTATTTTTAGGAGATGTCTAATGGTTAATTACTGAATCCAGAAAACCTTTAAGTTCAAACACCACCGTAACAAATAGAAACCGGGTTTTTAGGAAAAACCCGGTTTCTTCTATGCTCAATTAACCGAGTTTAACCTTTTTCGGCCATATAGGCTTCTAAAACCTCAGTCGCCAATTGAGTCATAGACTTGCCTTCTTGGGCGGCTAAATCCTTAAACTCCTGATAAACCGTATCCCGTACCCCAATCCGGTATCGGGCTTTACCCGAGTCTTTACCCGAAGCAACTAACCCCGATCCTGGGGTATAACTTTCAGAAAACGCCCTGAGCGAGTCAAAACCAACTCGATGACAAAAATCTCCAAAACTCTCGACTTTGCCGTTATTAAGGCGACTTTGCTTGAAATAGACGAATAATGGCTCTAGGGTGGACTCAATGTCTTCATCTTTGACCTTATCTAAGAAGGGTTGAGAGAGCCGGTTTTGATTGGGGTCTGCTCCCAGCCAGACTTGGTATGTTCCGGGCATTTGACCGACTAATCCTAACTCGGCCATATAGGGACGAGAGCAGCCATTGGGACATCCGGTCATGCGGACGACAAAGTGTTCTTTGGGTAATCCAACTTTCTTGAGTAAGGTGCGGATGCGGGCAAGAATTCCGGGTAGGGCGCGTTCTGATTCAGTAATGGCTAGGCCGCATAAGGGAAAGGCTGGACAAGCCATGGAATAGCGGACTAAGGAATCGAGGCGTTTGGGATCGGTTTCGACTCCATGTTTTTTGAAGATGGAGGTAATCGCCGCTCGATCTTGAGGATCGATTTCACACAGAATCAGATTATGATTGGGCGTAAGGCGCATGGGTAAGTGGAACTGGGTAATAATTTCCCGCAAAGCACTCTTAAGCTGAAACGTACCCTCATCTTTGACCCGACCATTTTCAATGGACAAGCCCAAGAACTGCTTGCCATCTCCCTGATCTTGCCAACCCAAATAATCCTGATACTCAAATGGGGGGAGCGGTTTAAAGGGAGCTAGAGGTTTACCGAAATACTCTTCGACCTGAGCGCGGAATTTTTCCACACCCCAATCATGGAGCAGATACTTCATTCTGGCATGACGGCGCTGGTGGCGATCGCCATAATCTCGCTGAGTAGCGACAACAGCCTTCACTAGATCGTACACATCGTCCTTATCCACATAGCCAATGCGATCGGCAGCCCGTGCAAAGGTTTCCTCTTTATTATGGGTGCGACCTAACCCACCCCCTGCATACACATTGAACCCTTCTAACTCTCCCTGTGCATTCGTCATTACTACCAAACCAATATCTTGGGTCAAGATATCGACTGAATTATCCCCCGGTACAGCCAAACAAATCTTAAATTTACGGGGCATATAATGCGTACCATAAATCGGCTCTTCTTTATCCGTGAAATTCCTGCCATTCACATTTTTATTTCGCGCTGCCTTAACTTCCGGCGCTTCTTCCGCACTGATCGCTTTTTCCCCATCGAGCCAAATCTCATAATAGGCTCCCGTTTGTGGCCTGAGTAAATCTGCAATCTTATTCGCATATTCCCAAGCATATTGATACTCTGGCTTCGTTTTATAGGGGGCAGCCGGAGCCATCACATTCCGATTTAAATCCCCACAAGCCCCTAGGGTAGATCCCATATTTTTGACGATGGTGGCGATCGTCGCTTTCAAATTTTTCTTCAGAATTCCATGAATCTGAAACCCTTGCCGAGTTGTTGTTCTCAGGGTCTGATTTCCATAGGTTTCCGATAACTGATCTAGGGCCAAATACAGTTCTGGAGGAATAAACCCACCCGGACTGCGCGTACGGAGCATCATCTGATAACTTTTCTCTCCATTTATTTTGCGATTTTCGCGATCGAGCTGTTGATAGGAACCATGAAACTTCAGAATTTGAATCGCATCGGCCGAAAAATGGGTCGTATCTTCCAATAATTCTGAAGCGACCGGTTCTCTGAGAAAATCACTATTTTCTTTGAGAACTTCTATCTTAGATGGCTTAGATGTTACAGTCGGACGATTTAGGGATAAAATCATAGAACAAACGAGTCAATTTTTGCTAAAATACTAAAGGTTTTAACTCCAGGGGGATCGGAAAATGAACAAAACAGCGTCATTCTCTCAGAATTCCCCCAACCTGAGGATGAATGACCCAACACCGAATTAGATAATTGGGGTTTCTTACCATTCTATCGGAAGTGGGGCCTCAAATTCAGTTAAGCTGAAATTTTCTTAAACTCGCCTTTATAATGGAGATTTAAAGTTCCCCTGTCCAAGGTTGTCCCTGAGACCGCTACTGAGAGCCAGATTGAGGGGATAGGGACTCAGGGCAGCGCCAAGTGCTGTACTTTAAATGAATAACTTAAATAGAGGAACTAAAATGCCTGATTCTCTCATGTATCAGTCCGATGGGTTTGTGGTTTTAGAGTCTAATCAACCGGAGCAATTCCTGACAGAAGCTGAATTGCTTCATAAGCTTAAAGCTTGTTTAAGCCAACTCCAAGAGGAATTACCCAGAGATTTACAAAAATTCACCACCCTAGAAGACCAGGCCAAGTCTCTGATGGAAACCTCCTGTGAACTCGATCTTGGCCCAGGAGCCTTCTTACAGTGGTATGTAGTCCGCTTAGAAAAATCCTAAGTTGAAATCATTCACTAGAGAGGGTTAGCTGACTCGAGCAGGTTCACCCACAGCAATTAAGAAGATATCAAAACAATCTTCTTCTCCCTCTTGAGAGGCAACTTCAACCCGCAAACCGGGGCCAAAAAAGTATTCTATTTTTTCTCGTTTCTCTTGCCAAGCATCTAAAGAGACAAAGGGAGACTCAAATTCTAAAACCAAAGCATAACAGCTATCAACAGCCACTTCTCGAATGCCAATGAGTAGGGGGCGTTCCTCATCGGTTGGACTTAAGCCTAAACTTTTGAGAGACTCATCCAGATGAGCTTCTTGGCCATATCGATACCGAGTCACATCTTTCCATACCTGGAGTTGAGTGGAGGTTCCTTGTTGATCCCGTAGGGCTAATACCTCAGCAGAAGTTTCTTCAGTAACGGGGACTGGCTTCAATTCTGAGGCTTTTAAGGCAAGTCCTCCTAATAAGAGGGGAATACCATAAAAAAATCCGGCTAAGTTGAGGGTCGGATGATTAGTAAAATAGGCAACAAAGCCTCCTGCCGTTAAGAGACCTCCTACATATAAACCCACAGTGCCCAAGGAAATTTTGCGTAACATAATCGTCTTATTTAATGAATCAATGACTACTTTACCGTTTCTAGAGAGCGACGACCAAGCACCAGAGAAGATCTACAACCATTATCATTGAAAGAGTATCGCAACGTTTTAGGGAGATTTTCTAATGGTCAATAAGGACTTTCCTTCGTCCAAAACTCGTCAGTTACTCGATCAAATCAACTCCCTCAAGCGCGAAGATGAAACGCTCTACAATATTTTAGCGGTGGATGTGTGGGCACTGGCTAAAACTATGGATGAGTTCCAACCGGGGTTTTGGACGGCGTTTATGAAAAATCGGGAAAAAGCTCTGAAGCGGTTTATGAGTGAGGCGGCTAGAAATAAACAGGCGGATAGTAAGAGCCATCCATTTTTGGGCTAGAGCCGATAGTGATAATATAAATCTCTGGCAGCGCGGTGTAAGAGGGAATGGCGATAGACTAAGGCGGACATATCTTTAGCGTATCCTCCGCCAATGACACAAGCGATGGGATATCCTGCGGCTAGACAGGTGCTGAGAACTTGCATATCTCGCCGGAATAGTCCGGTGTCGGTGAGGGAGAGTTTTCCGAGGGCATCATGGATATGAGGGTCAACCCCTGCATCGTAGAGGACGAGGTCGGGTTTGACTTGGCTGAGGAGGTCGGGGAGATAGGTGGCGAGGGTTTGTAAGTAGGCTTGGTCTTCCATACCGACGGGAAGGGGGATGTCGAGATCGCTGGGCGGTTTGTGGCTGGGAAAGTTGATGTCACAGTGCATGGAGAAGGTGAAGACACTGGGGTCATCTCGGAATATCCAGGCGGTTCCGTCTCCTTGGTGTACGTCTAGGTCTACGATGAGGATTTTCTGGGCTAATTTTAGCGTTTGCAGGACGCGGGCGGCGATCGCCAAATCGTTGAAAATACAAAAACCTGTACCCCGGTTGGGAAAAGCATGATGGGTTCCACCAGCGGTATTACAGGCGAGTCCATGTTTTAACGCCAGTTGACTGGTGAGAATAAAACCACCAACAGCCCGACAAGTGCGCTGCGCTAGGGCCGGACTCCAGGGTAAACCGATGCGTCGCATGGCTTTGGGGTCTAGGGTTCCTTGGCAGTAAGCTTGGATATAGTCGGGGGTATGGACGAGTTGCAGCCATTCAACAGGGGGCAGTTCGGGAGTATGGACTTGGGAAGGGGTGATGATGCGATCGCTCAAGAGGAGTTCATAGAGTAGCTTAAATTTGGCCATGGGAAACCGATGACCTAGGGGTAAAGGCGCAACATAATCGGGGTGATAAACAATGGGAACAGATATAGTCAATGGAATTAATTGTTAATTGATATGAGCTAGGATTAAGTTTTTGATCGGGAACTTGCGCTATGGTGGATTGGATGATGTTGCCTCATGCTTAAGGAGAACTCAACCATGACCTGGCGTGGAACGACCACCGTAGCCGATCGCATTTTTGCCTGTTTACCCTATCTACTGCCACTATTATATGGACTGCCGTTTGGAGCCTCATTGATGATGCAGTTCCCCATTTTTCAACTGCTCTTGATTCCTCTAGCGCCGTTGATGCAAATTTACAGCAGTATTCCTTTTGCCAGTCTGATTATCTTCTTTGTCTTGTTTATGGCGGTGGTTCGCAATCCAAATATTAACCACTTTATCCGCTTCAATACCATGCAAGCGATTTTAATGGATATTGTCTTGTTTTTATGTTCTCTGGTCATGAGTTATATCCTCCAACCGGTGTTTCGGGGAGGATTAATCATTGAGACGCTCAACAATGCCATCTTTTTGGGGGTATTAGCCGCCGTAGGTTATGCGATCGCCCAATCGGTTATGGGACGTTACGCCGAAATCCCTACGATTTCAGAAGCGGCCTATACTCAAGTCCGTTAGGGAGTTGCTCCGAAGCGGGCGATCACCGAATTATCCAGAGAACCAATTCCTTCTAACTCAACTCGAACGCGATCGCCCACTTGCATGGGGCCAATCCCTTCTGGAGTCCCCGTTAAAATTACATCTCCAGGCATTAAGGTCATAATTTGGGAAATATGAGAGACCAAAATCTCTGGAGTAAAGACCATATCACTAATTAAAGCGGATTGGCGAGGTTCTTGATCGTCATTAAGAAAGGTTTGTAATCTTGCCCCTGGATTGATTTCACGCACAATCCAAGGCCCTAACGGGCAAAAGCTATCAAACCCTTTCGCTCTTGTCCATTGGCCATCCCGACGTTGCAGATCCCGGGCGGTAACATCATTAGCGATCGTATAGCCCCAAATTTTGTTGGCCGCCTCTTCTGGGCTACAGTCTACACACCGATTCCCAATCACTACCGCTAATTCTCCCTCATAATCGACTCGTTCCGATTGGGGAGGATATAAAATGGGTCTATCCGTAGGAATAACTGTTGTTGAGGGCTTCATAAACAGTAGGGGTTCCTCCGGCACTGGAGTTCCCATCTCCGCTGCATGATTAGCATAATTTTTTCCCACTGCCACAATCTTCGAGGGAGCGCAAGGGGCCAGCAAATGATAGGAATCGACCTCTAGGATTAACTCAGTGGGTTGTCCCTGTAACCAAGGCGGAGCATCAAGCACTTGTACCTCGCGGTTAAGCTTGAGTAATCCATAATAAATCTTGCCTTCGGTTGTTTGGACTCGGACATAGCGTTGGGCCATTACCTTACCTGCTACTTTTTGTGTATAATCAGAGATCGGTCTTAAATTTTAAGAACCCATCTATCTAACTTAACTGTTGTAGGCTTTGGCAGCTAGGCATAACCCGATCGCCAAAGACTAAAATATTTTAGCGTTGACATCCTACAATAGTCAGTCCTTGCTGATCCAGCAAGTCGGCTTATGCCTCAATGCTGAGTCAGCCCTGTCCATAAGGAGATCCCGATGACGATACGAAATTTTGTTTACGAAACGATGTACATCCTGCGTCCTGATTTAACGGACGAACAGGTGAGCCAGATGATTGAAAAGTATCAAAGCCTCATTCGAGATGAGGGGGGTACGATTGTAGAAACCCAACACCGAGGCAAACGCCGTCTAGCTTATGAAATTGCTAGACAACGGGAAGGGATCTATATTCAGATGAACTATACCGTAGAGGGTCGGGTGATTGCCCAGCTAGAAAGAGCGATGCGCCTATCGGAAGAAGTCATTCGATATCTGACGATTAAACAAGAAGTACAGGAAGAGTCAGAGCCAGAACCCGAACCGGTTGAAGTTTAAACCCTAGGGAAGCAGCAAAAAACCGGGTTTGTGCCACACTCCGAGATCGTCTCGAAAAAGTAGCAAGAAACCCGGTTTCTGATATTTGAGGCGATCGCCCGCTTCATTACGCCTCAGTTATAATCAAGATCTGCTACTTCCACTCTCTAAGCTCTATGACTTCGACATTAGCTCAATCTCAGAGCCATATTCCTTTACCGTCTATTCCACCTCTGGCAAATGGCGATCGCCTCACCCGCCTAGAATTTGAGCGTCGCTATTTTAACATGCCAAAACTCAAGAAAGCGGAATTAATTGAAGGAGTAGTATACATGGCTTCCCCCCTACGGTTTACCCCCCATGCTGAACCCCATGGCGATCTGATGGGTTGGTTGTGGACATATAAAATATCTAGACCCGATCTACAAATGGGAATTGAGCCAACGGTGCGGTTGGATATGGACAATGAACTGCAACCGGATGGGGTATTACTCATTCGTCCAGAGTGTGGGGGACAAGCGACGTTGAGTGAAGACGGATACTTAGAAGGGCCACCGGAATTAGTGGTAGAAGTGGCTGCAAGCAGTGCTGCAATTGACTTGGGAAATAAAAAACGAGCCTATCGACGCAATGGCATCCAAGAATATATTGTATGGCAGGTCTTTGATCGCCGGATTGATTGGTTTCGGTTAGAGGATGGAGATTATGTGAACTTGGAACCCGATGAAACGGGGGTCATTTGCTCTCGAAGTTTTCCCGGTTTGTCGTTAGATGTAGGAGCAATGATTGAAGGGAATATGGCGCAAGTTTTAACCGTGTTACAGTCTGGTATCAATGCTCTCGATCGTCCATAATAGTTATGTCAGACCCCTCCCTTTTAGGGAGAGGTCATTATTAATGATTAATTGTTGAACTATGGCCGATCAACTGCATTTACGTCAACTGCTCCACCAATTGAACGATCGCAGTTATAAAGCATATAAAGATATTCGTGGTCGCTACCAGTTCCCCGAATTCCTGCTCTGCATTGATCGAGTGCAGGGCGATCCCTTTGCTGCTCCCAGTCAGGTGCGGGTGTTGATGTCCTATGAAGTGGCCGGTTTTCCTCTACAAACCTATCAAAACCGCAGTCGGGCGATCGCCTTATGTGACTATTTGACGCGTCAATTTTGTCAAATCTGTACCCAAATTAGCGATCGCCGAGGGACAGGAAATAGTGGTCTGATTCAGATGCTTCGTGTCGGTCAAGAAGTGTTATCTCGCACGTCTATAATTTTGACACAACAAGGTATAGAAGCCCGCTTTACTGTGGGCTTGCCGGCCCAAGGTCGGCGGATTTTGGGGTATCAAGCGGGGGGATTATTGTGTGAAGATCTGCCAGAAATTGTAGAACAATCCCTGAAATATCAGAACTTACTGGCTGAGGAACTACAAAAGCATATCGAAACGGTAGAAGATGCAGAAGCCTTGCGATCGCAATTAAGCCAAAATCAGTTAGTGGCGTTTGTGGCTGATGGGTCAATTTTACCTCGTCGCAGTGGAGTGGATCGACGGGGATTGGTAGATCAAGCCGTTCCATTTGAGTCTCCAGAGTCCCTACGCGTGACTCTAGAAACACCCAACCAAGGAAGACTCACGGGAATGGGAATTCCTCAAGGAGTAACCTTAATTGTGGGAGGGGGATACCATGGTAAATCAACGCTGTTAAAGGCGATCGAATTGGGGATTTATAATCATATTCCGGGGGATGGCCGGGAATTTGTAGTTAGCGATCGCCGCTCAGTTAAGATTAGAGCAGAAGATGGCCGTTCCATCACAGGGGTGGATATTTCCCCTTTTATTCAGGATTTACCCCAAAATTTGGAGACTACAGCTTTTTCTACTCCCAATGCTAGTGGTAGTACCTCCCAAGCCGCAAACATGATGGAAGCACTCGAAGTTGGGGCAAAACTGTTTTTAGTGGATGAGGATACCGCTGCCACTAATTTTATGATTCGCGATCGCCGAATGCAAGCCTTGATTGCCAAAACCTCCGAACCCATTACCCCCCTCATTGATAAGGTGCGCCAACTCTATGGAGATTATGCGGTGTCTACCCTCTTGGTGATTGGCGGAAGTGGGGACTATTTTGATGTAGCAGATACAGTGATTTCCATGAATCATTTTGTCCCTGAAGACTTGACAGAAGCAGCCCAGGCGATCGCCGAAAAATACCCCACAGAGCGGAAAATTGAAGGTGGAAACCATTTTGGTCAAATTTCCCCCAGAATCCCCATAGGAGCGAGTGTAGACCCCAGTCAGGGGCATAAATCCGTGAAGCTCAAGGTACGGGATGTCAATCAAGTCGTCTTTGGTACAGACTCCATTGATTTAGCTGATGTCGAACAGTTGGTTGAAGTCGGGCAATTAAAGGCGATCGCCGAAGCTATGGTTTATGCTAAAGAAAACTATCTCAATGGCCAATACACCCTTGCAGAAACCCTAGAAGCCATTTTTGCCGATATTCAAGAAGGAGGTTTAGACGCGCTAACCCGGTTTCGCGAAGGAAACTTAGTCGAATTTCGCCCCTTTGAGTTAGCAGCAGCCTTCAATCGACTGCGCTCTTTATCCGTAAAAACCATTCATCAATAAGAAAGCAATCTTAACACTTGTCAAGATTGCTTCTGTAACGGTTGCAGCGACTGATGCTTAACCCAATGTCATATCATCTACGAATTTTTCTTGCGGAGTTGACCACCCGCTAATCCCAAACCCATCAGACCTAAAGTGAGGATGCTAGTCGGTTCGGGAACACCAACAGTAGGCTCCTCTTCAAAGTCAACTGCCATCGCCATACCATCGTTGATACACTCGTGCAGTAAAGTCAGTAAGGCTTGTCCGGTAGGCAACTTGCTGGCATCGAACTTAAATCCAAATGTCTGTGCTTTTGCTACGTGATTCGAGCCAAAGTCAAGACCAGCAAGTTCCGCTTCAGTCAAGAAGGCAAAGCCGTCATTGGCAACTTTATCTCCAGTTTTAATCACATTTTGAATACTGTGGTTACCATCTTCATATCCACCCTCAAAAGCCGTCAGATATTCCTGAGCTTCCGCAGCCGTTAAATCTCCAAAATCTACGGTTCCCCCCTTGTTGGCTACAGAATCCCGATAGCTTTGAAATCCACTGTGACCACTGTTCCATTTCGTTACGCTTTTAGCGCTCACATTTTCATAGAGACCATAGGCTAGAGAGCCATTGCCAGCGTCATTCGAGGCAAAATGAACGCCCAACAACTTCTCGGCAGCACTCGCATCTTTGAAGCTCTTACCTGTGAAGTTAAAGAATAAGTCCCCTTGTCCAATACCACCACTCTTTTCAAGTCCCAGGTTGCCATTAAACGCAAAATGTGCGTAGCCGTTTTCAACTTTGGCCGCCATGCCAAACATTTCAAAATCGCTGTTCGTGCCGACGATACCACCACCTGTTCCATCCTTAAAGGAGTCCTGCACTATATTCCAGTCACTGGTTAACGTGGTGAAACCGCTTGACGGGGTGAAACCGAAGGCTTGTACTGGTTGGGTCGCGATAAAAGCTGTCGAGAGGGTAACAGCAGTAGCAGTGAATAAGGTTTTTATAGTCATATTACTCATTTTGATTGCTCCTTGAATGCTCTGAAAATAGTGGTAGCTAGTTATTTTTTTTCTAGCTTATAATTAATATAACCCCTCAAAACCGCTAGCACATCAGGGCTTACACTCAATTCTGTTGAGTCTATTTCCTAAGATTTTCTAAGAATAAAGAACCAAAATAGTCAGTTATGGAAAAAATGACAGAACTTCCACCGAGTGGTTATCGGAGTTTCATGAAGGTAATATGAAGACAATTGCAATTCCTATGGGTTTAAAATCATCTAAAAGCCTTATCTAGTCAAGGTTATAGCCTTTGAAGCGGCGTTTAAAGCTTTCATGAAGTCACCATAAATTTCAAATGACCCATATAGAAAATCTTACCCTTTACAGAGCTTTGCGTTGTGATGAGGGGATAGGGAGATGGGGAGATAGGGGGAATGAACAACAGACTCAATCTAGCGAGTGAGCTATGCTGATATGAAGTACACTATGAAGCCTTAGACCCTAAGCCATACCAGCTATTGCCTATTGCTAGAGGGGCTAGCGCGAAGCACTCTAATTGATTTGATCCAACCAGCCACGCATTTTTCCGGGATTCAATAAACCATAAGGATCGACTTTCTGCTTAAAATTGACTTGAAGCGGATTAATCGTCCGACTGCCTCCATCCTCTAAAATATAGGTATGAGGATTAAAGATGGAAACCCCATGATTTTCGCGATCGCCCATAATTTCCTGCAACCGTTCCTCGCTTGTAAACTTCACAACTTCTAAGCCGCAGGGAGCGACTCGTCCTTGGAAGCGAACAATTTCTAAATGCATCATCACTTCTTCACCATACTGCTCATAAAACTGTTGCACTAATTCCAATTTCGGATCGCAGGGAAAGCGACTTTGCAAATACGTTAAATTTGGGTCAGCCGTGCGAGCATGAAGGGTTGTATGATTCCAGGTAAACTCACCCAAGTTCAGGGATTTTTCTGCCGTTAAGGAAATATAAGTGATTTCTCCTTGAAACTCTTGTGCCAATGCTTGTACACCCACTAAACCAGAGTAATCAAAAATGAGCAAAACCGCGTGCTTGCCATCGGGTAAATAGGGTTTTAGGGCAGTAAAATAGGAAGGAAGAGGCCAAGCATGAAGACTAATTAACTTAGCAATTAAACCATCGGCTTCTCCTAATTGTTGGCTAAACCGTGCTGCCGCCCTAAAATCAGAGAAAACAAAAATACCTTCAGTCCAGGGATAACTCGGTGCTAAGGGCAGTTCTAATTCAATGATAATGCCATTGGTTCCATAGGCATGATTAACCTGTTGCACGTCATCCCCACGCAGTTCCAGCACTTGCGGTTCTTCTTCGAGGGTAACCACTTTGGCGGCTAGGACATTGCCGCGATCGCTCAACCATCCGTATAAAATAGAGCCAATTCCTCCACTACCTCCAGCAATAAACCCCCCTAGGGTTGCCGTGCGATAGGTTGAAGGAAGTAAGCGCAACTCCCAACCGATTTCAGCAGCTAACTTATTAATTTGCGCTAACTTTGCTCCGGGTTCCGCTCTCACCCATCCTGGTTTAATCTCCAGGATCTGATTGATTCGAGTTAAATCTAAAACGACTCCTCCTTCTAAAGGTACACATTGGCCATAATTTCCCGTTCCTGCACCGCGAACGGTAATCGCAATTTTATACTTTACACAAACCTTAACCACTCTTAAAACTTGCGCTTCATTGATAGGACGCACGACTACATCTGCTCGTTTTTCTCCTAACAAAGGCTGTAAAATGGGGCTAAAATGAAAGTAATCTTGGGATAACTTCGCCACTTGATTCGGTTGCGTCGTCCACTCTATGTCTTCCAGCCCTGATACAAATTCATTCCAGTGGTTTTCTAGCTGTGGTGAAATCATTGGATCGCTTCATAAACCGCCCTCCAATTTTACCATAGTGTCTGTGAATCTTCCTACACAATCACGGGGTGTGTAAGCCTAACTTGCCAAAATGGAACCTAACCGATGGGTTTTGAACCCATTCCCTATTTCCTATTCCCTATGACATGAACACCATCAAGAAATGGATTATTTTAGGCAGCATTGAAATTCTATTCTGTTTTTGGCTATTAGGCACTTCTGCTAACTTCGTCAGCGCTCCAAGTACGGCTAAAGTTTGGTTAGGCGTATTCGGATACTGTTCCAGTTTGGTTTTTATCCCTGCCCTTTCTATTCTGCAAATTCAAAGCGAAATTGCCGACGCAAAACGTCGCCAACGGGAACTCAAAGCCGCCTTTCCTTATGAATCTTTTTCAGTTTTGGAATTACTAGATAAAAAATCCACACTTTAGGAGTAAACTCAATGAAATTTCGTCCTCTGATTACCTCTGGTTTTCTGGCAGCAATACTCGGTGCATCGCTCTCTTTCCTCTCTTCCTGTGGTGTATTACCAGGAACTAGCGTTAAACGCATTCCTCCCGGTTATGTGGGTTTAAAAGTTGAATTGTATGGTAATAATCGTGGCGTACAAAATGCCACGATTAGCACGGGAAAAGTTTGGTATAACGGCTATAGTGAAGAGATTATTGTTTTTCCCGACCATGTCCAGTATTATATTTTGACGGCTTCCGTTGATGAAGGTTCGCCCAAGGATGAAAGTATTACGTTTGGCGTTGGCGGAACAACAGTTAATGCAGATGTGTCTCTCTCCTATTTCTTCAATACGACTCAAATCAAGGACTTTTATGGCAAATACCTGAAAGATCCAGAACAGTTTAAGGGTACGTTAGTCCGCAGTGAAACTCGCAACTGTTTTAATCAATCGGCGACGAATTATAAACCGGAAGAAATTCTCGGTAGTCAGCAATCTAAATTGCTCAAAGAAGTACAAACTTGCTTAACGGATAAATTTGGCCCGGTGGGTGTTAATTTTGAGTCTGTAGGCTTTGTGAGTAAACCTCGATTCGATCAATCGATTGAGGCTCAAATTACGGCTCGATTTCAAGCGGAGCAACGGGCGATCGCCGCTCAAGCGCAGTTAGAGGTTGCTGAAGCTGAAGCCAAGCAAAAGGAGATCGAAGCGCGAGGAGATGCGGAAGTAGCGAAAATTCAAGCTTCTAGCATTACTTCAATGACGTTAGAACTGCGGCAAATTGAACTGCAAGAGAAAATGATTGAGAAATGGAACGGCGTTTTACCGATTTATCAAGGCACACCGGCACCGTTTCCTTCCTTTAATGTAGAGGCAGAACAGCAGTAGGGATGGGGGGATAGGGAAATAAGGGAAGATGGGGGAGAAATCCTGAATTGGGGGTTAATTCCTTGGAGGATAGAAGTAATAGCATTCTACTTCCTATTCCCTATTCCCTATTCCCTAATTCCTATGATGCTGCAAGATAAAAATTGGCAAACCTACCGCGACTTAAAAGAAGTCCTTAGCTTAAATGTGCGCCGCCAGCTCTTTTTAGCAGTTTGTGATGATCCGAATTTTTGCCAGTATTTGGTGAATCAACTGGATATGGAGAGTCGATGTAATGGAACTCCGCTAGATTCGGAGATTCCGCGATGGGTAACCCTGGAATTAGAAGCGGACGATCCGAATTTGGTTCACCAAATCGATCGCTGGTACAATGTCGCTAATCATCAAGAAATCCAGAAATCTCTCCCTCTTAGCCCTAACTCTCCTCCCCGACGACGCAAAGATGATTGGATGAAGGTTTCACCTTTAGATCTCTCTCCCCATGTTCCCCGTGAGTTTTCCCCTGGGTTCCAATTTTTTGGGGTACAGCGTCTGATGCAAAAGTCTCCTACTCAACAATGGTCTTTTTTGCAAAATTTGGAATATATTGCCCAACGGTATCTGGATTTAGCCTGGGATTGGAATCTGTTAATCTGGATACCTCGTCCGTGGTTATTTTCGATTCAACAGTCGGTTCCTCGATTTTGGCATTGTCATACGGGGTTATTTGAGTTTGTGGCTGAACCGTTGCCCACCCATTCACGGGGGGGAGGGGCGTTAAAGGGGCAAGTAAAAGAGTTAGCCAAACTGCCTCCGCAAGAGGAAGAAGAGCAGAAATTGGGCACAGGAGTAGGGGAAACACAACGTCCTGTAGTGGTCAAAACGGACACTCTTCAAGAGGTACAAGAGGCGATCGCCGCGCAACGGAAGACGCTAGAAGAGCTAGAGGAGGATGCGATCGCCCGTTTAGACTTACTCAATGATTTAGGCAATCTCTACTGGATTTTATCTCGGAAAACGACGAACCGGGAAGAGGGGTTAGCTGCGCTCAAACAAGCGATTCAAACCTATGAACAAGCGCTATCCCATCCTCAGATCAAATCCCAACCTCAAGGTTATACTCGGTTGCAGAATAACCTCGGTATTGCCTACGGGGAATTATCGCGCCATGAGAACCCGGTAGAAGGGTTAGAAAAGGCGATCGCCGCGTATCAGTCTGCTTTATCCCATCAAGGAAAACCGGCGGATCAATCTTACGATCGAGTGTCGGATCAAGACTCACAGCACTACGCTTCGACTCAAAATAATCTGGGAACTGCTTATTGGAATTTAGCGCAACATCAAGAGGCGGCTAAAAATTTGAAACAGGCGATCGCGGCTTATCAAGAAGCCCTAAAATATTATCATCCCGATCGCGATGCCCTCAGTTATGGGATGATTCAAAATAACTTAGGGACTGCCTATTGGAATTTATCCCGATATCACAATTCTAAAGACTATTTACAATTAGCGATTTGGTCGTATCAACTTGCCCTTCAATATCGTACCCTAGAAACCAATCCTAGTGGCTATACAGCAACACAAAATAATCTGGGAACGACCTATTGGCACTTAGCCAATCAATCCGATGCACCCATTGAACAGAAACGGGAGCATTTGAAAGAGTGTATTGGAGCCTATCAAAAGGTGATTGAAGCTCTGGAAAATACTAAACCTGAAGGTTCCCTTAGCCTCACTTTCGATCCAATTGCGACCCATAATAATCTGGGTGTGGCTTTATATCAATTGGCGATGAGTGCCCATCAAGTTGGTTCTAAGGATAAATCCGATATCCTTGAACCCCTGGAATTATCCCTCAAACATCATATCGAAGCGTGGACAAAATGGCAAAATAATCCACAAATGGCGCATACAGCACTCAATTATTTACTGCAAGCAGTGCGATCGATCTACAATGAGGGAGGCATTGATGCCCAAAACCGCGCCCTAGCGCAAGTTCCCAGAAGTTTATTACCTGAAATTCTCAATCGACTCTGATGCCCTAGAGTAGGGAATAGTTTATCTATTATGTTGATGGGGGTAAATTAATGTATGTCACTGATTTGTCTGGGGGACACGAAAATCATTCAACTTTTATGAAGCATCCAACCTGGGAAGACATCAAAAATGCTATTTTGGATTTAGATGGTTTGGGTTATAACTTAGTAATCTTTGGAAAAGAATATGACCGGCCGGATCGTCGAGGTGATATAGAGGAATTTATGGCGATTGCAGGAGGAGGGAAAAACAACTTCTATATATGTAAATATTATTCATATGAAGAGGGAGAGGATATTTTTTTATATGACCCTTCTAAATCCTTAACAGAAGAAATAGAAATTGTGGATGTGTTTCCTGGTTTATTTCCTTTAGCAGTCTGTTTTAATATCGATCCCATTTTAAGAGCAGCTCAAACTTATGCATTGTTTGGTCATAGGGATACGTCTCTTGATTGGGGATATTTTTCTATCAATCAGCCTTCACAACTCGAAATCATTAGGGTATAATAACCAAGCAAATTCAGACCAATCAATATCCATACCCAAGGAATTAGTAGATAAGGATGGCTAAATAACTTTTACTGTATTGCCATAGACTTAGGTAGTGGTTTTGAAATTACAGAAATAGAATTTTAGTCCTAACGATTGAGGCGAAATCATGATTAGTTTTTACGAATTGATTAATAAAATTAAACAAAGACCAGCTTTATATTTGGGTAAAGCCGCTCTTAGTCAATTTCAGACCTTTTTAGATGGTTATACTTTATTTACACTGCGATCTAATTACTTGTTTAGTCCATAAACGAGCCTCTTGCTCTGCTTGTTGTGCTTGTTCCCGTAAACGCATTTCTTCGAGTTGCCTCTCATAAACTGCAATCGCCCTAGCTCGAAGTTCAGAATAATAAGATGATGAGAGTTCGACATTAGGGGAAAACAAAGCCGGAAAATCAGTTAACTGCCAGGAGGCAGATCCTCTTAAAATACCAATGCTTTCAGCCATTCCTAAATCGTGAGCAATTTGCCCATCCTGCTCTGATAAAGGCCAGTAATGAATGAGTCCTGCCTCCCTTCCTGTTAAGGAAATATTCATACTAGCTTGAATCTCGTTTTCTGTTCTCAGTATATTCCAAATTCGAACTTCCGCTAAAAACCCTCGAAAACCGGTATTATTAAAAACTGGTTGATCGCGTCCTAAGTTTAGGTCTCTACCTTCAACAGAAGAGGCCATTACTGTGTGAGTGACTGATCCATAGAATATGCCATCTAGATAGTAGAAAACCGTGTTACCTTGACGAGTCACAGCAAAATGGTGCCATTTGCTATCTAACAGGTAAGGAGTCTCTTGAGGTTTGGTGAGACCATTACTTGCTCCCAGTTGAATGTAGGGTAATTTGTGGGGACTTCCTCTCCATTGGTTATGAAATCCAAAGAGGAATCCTCCACCATATTCACTTGGACGATTAGACATGAGTTGAGGGTGGCACGGTTGCTCAGTTTCCCTGCCCTTAAACCAAGCTTCAAACGTAAAATCACCAGTACCAATTTGATTAAGATTGTTTACATCTGGTATAAAAATATAGCTATTATTCCCTTCCAGATAAAGAGCTGAAGTACGTCTCATGGGGCAATTCTGAGCTAGACTATGACAATACGATGATAATAGCTTTTACCTAGTGCGTTTTGTGCCCCCTTAAGCTGAAACGCTGTATCTTGAGCTATTTCAGCAACTCCTCAAATTGTTGTTGACTCCACAGGGTTTGATACAGTCCCTCTTGCTCAATTAATTCCTGATGGTGTCCCATTTGCACAATGCTTCCCCGTTCCATGACAAAGATGCGATCGGCTGTTGCTGCGGCGGAAAGTTGATGGGAAATAAACAACACGGTTTTTTTGTGCGTGCCTGTAGATAGATTCTTTAAAATTCCGGTCGCTGTTTGATTATCTACACTTGATAAACAATCATCCAAAATTAAGACGGGCGCATCAATGAGCAACGCACGAGCTAAGGCAGAGCGCTGCCGTTGTCCCCCGGATAGAGTGATCCCTCTTTCACCCACGATGGTGTCATAATATTGGGGGAAATTGAGAATTTCCGGATGAATTTGGGCAGTGGTTGCGGCAGTTTCTACCCTCAACTGTTCTGCCAGAGGATCGCCATAGCGAATATTATTTTGAATCGTGGTACTGAACAGGAAGCTATCTTGAGGAACAAATGCGATCGCGCCCCGCAAATCGGTTAAGTTAAGCTTAGTAATGTCATAACTATCCAGAAACACTCGACCCTGGGCAATGGGTAACAGTCGTGGCAAGGCTTTAGCTAGGGTTGATTTTCCCGAACCAATGGGCCCGACAATGGCAATGGTTTCACCGGGATGGATACTAAAATTAATGTTGTTCAGAGCGGGGGTAGCACTACTGGGATAGGTATAGCTCAGATGACGGGCAACCAGTTGACCTTTAGGTGGTGTTTTGAAGTCTAGAGATTGGGAAAAATTTTGAATTTTGGGCTGCACCTTGAGAATTTCTTCGATGCGGTTAATGCTCACTTCTCCACGCTGATAGGCACTAATGGTAAAACCGAGTAAGGCAGTGGGAAACACCAAACGCTCTACATAGAGCAGCAAGGCTAAAAAGTCCCCAATGGTAATCGAACCCCTGGCAATTTCTTGAGTCCCCATCCAGAGAATCACCAGTAAACTTAAAGAGGCTAGGGCTTCGACTAAGGGAAAGAGAAAATTCCGGGTTCTGGCTAACTTGAGGTTTGCGCCGAGTAATTTCTGATTGAGTTGGCGAAAAGCTTGCCGTTCATTGTCTTCTTGGGCATAAATCTTAATTAATGAGATGCCGCTCATATCTTCTTGGATCAGATCGCTAACGCGGGAGAGTTCTTCCTGGACATCCTGCTGTTCCTTGCGGAGTCGGGTGCTGAAAATCTGGACAGCGAATAACATTAAGGGATAAACGGCGATCGCCAACAGACTTAAGCGCAAATGAATCGATAGCATCACCGGCAGAGTCAGTATATACGCAAACACTGTATTCGCCAAACTCAACACCGCAAACCCCAGCAGACGGCGAATACTCTCCACATCCGAGGTCGCCCGGTTAATCAAGTCCCCCACCGTATGCGTGGCAAAATACCCCGAATCTAGGCGCAAGAAATGCCCGAAGATCGCCTGTTTGAGGTCAAACTCCACCTGGCGACCAACACCAAACAACAGAACCCGCGAAACCATGCGAATCACCCACATGATAGTGGCTAACACCAATAACCACAGCACCGTACCAATGACCGTCCGGGTGCTAAACGTCACTTGTAGATTATTAACTCCATCCCGAATTAGCAGAGGCAGATAAACCCCCAAACCATTGACAATTAAAAGGGCAAAAACCCCTAAACCGGCTGATTTCCAATGGGGGCGCAGGTAAGATCCGAGTTTCTGTAAATTCGATTGAGCCATAGGGAAAGGGTGGGAGAGTGCTTACTTATGGTGACATATTGGAGAGGATGAGGGCATCAAGACATCAGGGTTGGTCATTGTAAGACGATATTTAGGTGAACAGAAATCGGTTCTCCAGCCATGTTTTAAACTCAGGTGCACGGTTGCGTGTTGGATCGAGATAGCGCCTGGCGATCGCCACTAGAATATGATCACCATACACCATCCTTATACCCCATCCTATCCGCCATCAGCCCGCACTCAGGGGCATCGGGTTTCCTAGAGCCATCACCGAAAGGGCCGGAACTATGTCAGAATGTTCACAGTATTTTTGTTCTCCTTCGTGATTAAATAACCCATTGTGTTTGTTCTTAGCGGTTACGAATACTTTTTAGGCTTTCTGCTGCTATGCAGCTCAGTTCCCGTCTTGGCTCTGGGAGCTTCTTATATCCTGCGTCCCAAAGGCGTTGGCCCGGAATGCCGCACCACTTACGAATCCGCCGTTGAACCGGTGGGGGGGGCGTGGATTCAATTCAACATTCGCTACTATATGTTCGCCCTTGTATTCGTTATTTTTGATGTAGAAACCGTGTTTCTCTATCCTTGGGCAGTAGCTTTTAGTAAGTTAGGCCTGTTAGCCTTTATCGAAGCTTTAATTTTCATCGCCATTCTGGTGGTGGGCTTAGTCTACGCTTGGAGAAAAGGAGCATTGGAATGGTCGTAGGTTCTAGTAAAACAGATATGACACAAAATCTGATTAATCCCGTTGAACGTCCGCAAGTCACTAACGAACTGTCGGAGAATGTAATTCTGACTACGGTAGAGGATTTGTATAACTGGGCGAAACTCTCTTCACTTTGGCCGCTCTTGTATGGTACAGCCTGTTGCTTTATCGAGTTTGCGGCCTTGATTGGTTCCCGGTTTGATTTTGACCGCTTTGGTTTGGTTCCCCGGTCGAGTCCGAGACAAGCGGATTTGCTGATTACAGCGGGAACCATCACCATGAAGTATGCTCCGGCTCTGGTGCGCTTGTACGAGCAAATGCCCGAACCCAAGTATGTAATTGCCATGGGTGCTTGTACGATTACGGGTGGCATGTTTAGTATGGACTCCCCTTCTGCGGTGCGCGGGGTGGATAAGCTAATTCCGGTGGATGTTTATATTCCCGGTTGTCCTCCGCGACCGGAGGCAATTATTGATGCGATTATTAAGTTACGCAAAAAGATTGCCAATGAAACGATTCAGGAACGGAGCAAAATCCTGCAAACCCATCGCTATTATCAGGTGAGCCACAAAATGAAGGTGGTTGAACCGATTTTGACGGGAGCATATCTCCAGTCCGAGACACGACAAGCTCCCCCGAAAGCGTTGGCAGAGGCCTATGGAATGCCGATTCCCGCAGCGTTAGAAGGTGAGAAACAGGAGGAGGTTCAGGGTGGCTGAGGACAATCAAGAGTTGGCACAGGAAACTGCTGGGCCGGTTTCGAGCTGGTTGAGTGAGAATGGATTTGGTCATGAGTTTTTGGGGCGCGATCGCTCTTCGGTAGAATTGATTAAGGTAGAACCCCAAGTTCTCCTGCCCATTTCTTCTGCGCTCTACGCCTATGGCTTTAATTATCTCCAATGTCAAGGTGCGTATGATGAAGGCCCGGGTCAAGCATTGGTCAGTTTTTACCATTTGCTGAAAGTGGATGATGATGTGGTTGACCCGGAAGAGGTGCGCATAAAGGTCTATCTGCCTCGCGATAACCCAAAAGTGCCTTCGGTGTATTGGATTTGGAAAGCGGCCGATTTCCAAGAACGGGAATCCTATGATATGTATGGGATTGTCTATGAAGGTCATCCTAATCTCAAGCGCCTGTTGATGCCAGAAGATTGGGTGGGTTGGCCCTTGCGAAAAGATTATATTTCTCCAGATTTCTACGAATTGCAAGATGCGTATTAATCGGCGTTGGTTCTTGTAGGGGCGAAAAATTTTTCGCCCCTACAGCTATGTCTCATTCCTCAGTCGCTCCATCACAGAGGTGACGATATTTCTGTTTTTTTAGATAGTCCTTGCCCAAATTACAAGCTTTTGTTAAAAGTTTATCCAAGTCTAAATACAAGATACTTAAACCATTCCGATGCCCGATGGCGATCGTTTTTTCATCATCAGGGTTGAATTGGACGCTATTCCATACATAGGGTACTGACAGGTTCACTTGTTCTTTTACCCATAAGCTATCGAGAATTAATATCTTGTTTTGTGTAACTAAAAGCTTACTATCTGGACTAAAAGTTACTGCGTTTGCATTGTCCAATTGTTTAATGAAGTGACCATCGCTAACTCGCCAGAGCTTGACACTATTATCTACAGTCATAGAGGCAAGGTAGCGACCATCTTCACTGAAGTAGATATCGGTTACGATATCATCATGAGTTAAGAGTTTGGATTGAGAATATGGGAGTTCCTGCAATGATGTACCCCTTCTTTTCCATACTCTAACGAGTTTACCACTAGCGGAAGCTAGAAAGTTTCCTTTAGGACTGAACTGAACGCTGTTGACAGCATCGCCATGTTCAATAACTCCCTTATCGAGATCGAGTAATTCGCCTTCTCGCGTCCAAACTTTCATCGTATTATCGTTACTACCAGAAGCGAGAATTTGACTATCAGGACTAAAACTCACACTATTGACTTTATCCTTATGAGGTAATGGTTTGAGCAAGTGACCATCTAGGCTCCATAAGTTTACCGTATTATCGTCACTAGCAGAAGCCAAACGTTTCTCATCTCGGCTAACACTAACACTGTTGATTTTATCTGTATGTCCTGAAAATGTACGCATATTAGAACCATCCCAACTCCACAAATTCAAATCATGAACTTGGTGAACTATCGCCATTGTTTCACTTTCTGGACTGAAGCTTGCTTTGTCAAATTCCCAAGATCCTTGCTTATCAATTGGGGGGAGTTCTTCACCTTTATCATTCCACCATTTCATAGTAGAAGTAGATTTATCATGATCATTGATTTCACTGACCAAAGTAATGATTTTACCATCATCACTAAACTCAATGCGATCGCGCCTGTAACTATTTTCTTTATCCTCTATTTTACTAGGATGCTGAAGTGTGTCTATAAAGTTACCATCTCGCCCCCATACGTTAACCATACCATCAATACTCACAGAGACGAGAGTTTGATCTGTGGGACTAAAAACAACTTGACTAACTTGCTCAGAATGCTTTCGTAAAACTTTAGGTTCTGTGCCATCTTTATACCATAGACGGACAGAATTATCGGCACTTGCAGAAGCCAATATTTCTCCATATCGGCTAAAATCAATATCAGTTACTGACCCTTCATGAACTATTGTTTTAATTTCGTCACCTTGAAGATTCCAAATTTGGATCGTATCATCATAATTCCAAGTTACAATTGTTTTATTATCTGGACTGAATTCAATATATTTGGTAGCATAACTATTCCATTTTTTTATTGGCTCAGATAGATTATTGACATTCCAAAGTTTGATTTTGCTACGCCCTGTTGAGCCACGGCTACTTGAAACTAGCATTGTACTATCATAACTAAAGCTGAGATCGATAATTTGATTTTCATGTGCTTTCAAAGCATCAATATCTTCGCCAATATATTCACCATCTTTACTGTAGAGATAAATAAAGTTATCATTGCCAATTGCAGCAATAATTTGGCTATCTGGACTAAATTTTATTTTGGCGATTTCGTCGGTATAAATGCTTATCTTTTTCCTCAAATTTCCATCATTAGAAAAAAGATATATAGTGTTTTTATTACTTTTTTCAGGTTTGGTAATTAAGGTGAATCGTTGGCTATCTGGGCTAAAGACAACCGAATCTTTTGTCCTTCTTGTAGACAATACTGAACCTAGTCCATATCTGGATTGAAGCCATGAAAATCGAGTATCAAGTTCTGGATATTTCTTTGATTGAAGCACTCGTTCTTTACCATTAGTATCTAGAAATTTTACTATATTATCATAGCCAATCGCCACAATTCTTTCGCCATCAGGACTTATACTGACTTTGGCAGTACCATGATCATCTGCTGCTATGCTCTTATGTTTATTATTGGCTTTATAAACCTTGATTTTATTCCTGGCAGTTGCTGTTAGTATATTTTGATTTTTATGAGTAAGTTCGATCAGGAAATCATTTGCAGGTATAAATGGCATAAATAATTTGTTTTCACCATTCTCATCCATAAATTGAACCTTGTTTTTAGGGTGAGTAGTAATAATTTTGCCTTCTTTGTTGTGAAATTTAATTTCATTAACTTCATTACTATTATCTCTGCGCGATACTAGATATCGTTCATCTATTTGCCAAAGTTTGATAGTTTGATCTTCACTGGCTGAAGCTAGAATTTTACCATCAGGACTAAAGCTGAGGTCGTTAATGCGATCGCGATGCCCCTCCCACTCAGTCAAATATCTAAAGATATCTGCTTCTACTGACCTTAAAGATATAGTTTGAGAATCATAACGATCAACAAATGCTAGTAATTCTGAACTCCAACTAAAAACGTCAATTTCATTACGAACCCAGGAATCAGTGCCAGTTTCCTTAAATAAAGTCATTTTAAGTTTATTCACTTTATTGTCCAGTAAATAGTGTTTGATATTGCTGTTTTTACTGGCTAAAGTAATTTGGCTTCCATCTTCATTAAAATTGATGTCAATGGTTCCATAGTTAGATATACTTTCTAGTTCTTCTCCACTATCTAAACTCCAAAGCTTTACATCATTCAAATCGCTACTAGCCATGATTTTTCCATCTGGACTCAAAGCAATATTGGTAATCTCAGCCTCGTGCCCTTGCATTGTCTGTAAAGTCTCACGGGTAGAGAGATCATAAAGAACAACATCTTTACCTGAAGGAACTGCAATTTTAGTACCATCAAAATCAACATTATTTACAGGTTGAAAAGTCGGAAACGGATCGGTTATACTTTTTGCATCTTCAATATCCCAAATTATAATTGTATTGTCTTCACTAGCAGATGCAATCAACTTGCTGTCATCACTAAAATTAAGTGCCGTTATTTTTGCAGAATGCCCGGGTAAATCAGCGATATGATGTCCAGTAACATCCCAAATTTTGATTTGATATCGCTTATCTGCTGAGGCAATAAGATTGCCCTCTTGATTAAACACAACTTTGGTTACCCCGGCTTTGTGTCCTTCTAAGCGATTCATCTCATTCAAGTTTAGCATCGCATTATTCAATTCGATTTTCGCTTTTAAGCGTAAACCTGGTAGGACAACGGGATTATTTTTCAAGATCTTGCCAATCTTAATTGCTGAAACCAATCGGTCAAGTCCTTTGTTGTTTGTCGCTGATGATTTAGAAATTAAATCGGAAATATATAAATTGATTCCGGCAATGGTGGCAACACTGGCAATTCCAGTAATGGCGATTAATAAACCGGCTAATGTGGCGGTGGCTCGGCGTGCAGTGCGGAGATTTTTCTGTAGAGCTTGATTGAGTTTGGCTTCGGTTAACCGTCTTTGTTGCCGTTCGTTTTCTAGTTCGGCAATGAGTTGTTGGGATTGTTTTTGCCGGATGAAGGGAACGAGATAATCGTGGACGAGTTGATAGCGTTTATCGGGAAAACCGGGAACTTGAAAGACTAAACCCGATCGCACCAAAATACTGAGGATAGAATCCAATCGTTCGTCTGTTAACTCTACCTCATTCTTCAGTTCTACGCGAGTCTTCAATGGTCGAGTATTATTTTCATCCGTGAGCAGATAGAGGAGAATCTTGACTAGGTTAGTATTATTCGGACCGCAGTCTTGGACAATTTCATCGAGAAAGCGCTCAACTAACGCTTCTTTCGAGCCATACTGATTAAACTCGGCTAAGGTGGTGATGTTGTCCGTTTGTAGTTGCGCTCCCACAATTTGTAGCTCGATGGGACGCACTTCCCCTAAATCTCTCGCCAAGTCTGCGACTAAGGCATCCATGAGGTCGGCATCGAGATAAAATTGGGAATTAGTCGTTAAGGTTTGAATGACCGATCGCGCATCATCAGGTGCTAAATTACCCAAATAATAGAGAATATTTTTGTCTAAAATATTGTTATTGATAATACCCAAATCCACCAACCGGTTGCATTCGAGCAAATAATGCAGATAATCCTCGCGCAACGAAAGAATCACTTTCACATAGGGAATATTGAGGCACTCCCCTAGAAACTGGAAAAAGGGCTTTCTATCCTGGGGGTCTTTGTGAGCAAAAAAGAACTCCTCAAACTGGTCAAAAATTAACACCGTCAGCCAATCGCGATCGCTCCCTTGGCGCAGTTGGTCTACAATGGCTTCAGCATCCTCTAAAACCGGTAAACTCGTTTGTGGCAAATGCTCGCAACCCCTCGGAAACGCTGCGCCAATTGTTTTCTCCCACTTACCATAAGATTGTACGAGAACCGGCAACACATCACGCGCTTCAATCACCTTCTCTCGCAACGCTGGTACTAACCCCGCTTGGACTAAGGAGCTTTTCCCTACCCCAGATTGTCCGTGAATAATCGTCAGTTTACAATCCGTGCGACCCATTCGACCAATCAAGCGCTGAATATCTTGCAGTCGTCCCGAAGCAGCAATTTCTGCGGTGACATTCAACTGTCCCTCTCGATGGGGAAGCGCCAAATGAGCCACCTGTCGCCTCACTTGCAACCGTCCCGCTCCCACAAATGCTCGCAATCCATACTGTTGCTCGATGGACTGCTTTTCCTGTTTAATTTCAAAAGCTTCGAGATACTCGCCAGCGTTGAATTTTAGCGATCGCAAACTCTCCAAGATGCGAATATACAATGGCGGGTCATGTTCTGGTAAACTCTCTCTACGGGCAAGTTCCAGATTCTCCATTGCTTCTGGAATCTGCTCCAAGTCTTGCTGCGATCGCGCAAAAAGCAAGCGATAATAATTGCGATGATAGGCTTGATGCCAGCTCCAATCTAAACCGGAATCGGGCGCTTGCTGATTCAACTCAAACGCCTCTTGGGCCAACTTTTGCGCCTCTTGAGGATTACCGTTTGCCAGTGCCACCTCTGCCAAAAAAGCATAGCTGTGAGCTAGGCGTACCGAATCCCCATAGGTTTGATGTAAAGGAACCGCCTTCCGAGCCACTGCGTTCAGTTCCTGCCACGCTTCTAAGCGCGTTAACACCTCTCCCATGGCATTAATGAATTTTTGCTCCAAATCCGGCCGTTCTGCCTGTTGAAGCGCCTCTAAACACTGCTGGTAATGGTCTTTAGCCTGCCGACAAGCTTCCTCATACTCGTGGCGATGGAGCGTCGCATACTGCCGCCACCATAATCCCAAATAAAACAACAAACAGCCATAGTGCGTCCAATGGGTAGGTGAGGGATTATTGTTGATAACCTCTTGCCAACGTTGGCGACTGAGTTCATAACACTGCTTGGCATTTTCCTTCTCGCCCGATGCATCCGCTTCTCGCCCCATCAAAAAATGTAAATTGGCATCTAGAGCCGCTTCCTGGGGCTGTGAGTACTGCTGTAACTCCCGAAATGCCATTTCTAGCTCCGCGAGCCGCAAACAGCCCGCAGGAAGAGGAATTCGCTCGCGTTCAATAAATTTTCCCGCGCCTACCTCCAAAAGTGTCGGTAACACTGCGTCCACCGTTTGCTGTAGCGCCTCCAATAAACCCTCTGTCCCCAGTTCAAATTTAATCGGAATAGCTGCCCAACTCTTAAAATCAGGGGCAAACCGAGTCAGTTTCTGCAAAATCAGATCGTTCACCCACAGCACCAGGGGAAAGGTAAAATTTTGACGAAACTCTTCCCGCACCTGATTGGTGGGATTGAGGATTTTTTCCACCGCATCGATGGACTCTAAGCCAAATACCAGTAATCCTTGGGGCTGTTCCTGCTGCAAACGATCCTGAATGGCGGTATACAGGGTTTTCACCGAGGGCGGCAATTGAAATTCCTGCAACGGCACACAGCAGGAGTCTTGCAGAAGTTGGACAATTTCTGCGGTCAAAACCTGATAGTTACTGCGGACTAAAATGAGGGAAAAATGACCTTGAGAATGGGCGATCGCCCGTGATAGTGTTTTTAAGGGGCGATCGTTGACAGAATTAGACTCAGTGCTGGTGGTCGTCATACCCTCATCTTGGCTGGAATTTCTTGGATTCGGCGATCGCGGGATTAATCCCAAACCAACGCCCCTCCCGATCTCGATACTCTAATAAAAACAAACTTCGCAACAAGATTTCATATTCCTCTTTTCCCTGCACAATATCGTGATGTTGGATTACATGATGCAACAGCTCCCATTCGTCATCTTTAATGGCTGCCACCATATCATCTCGATATTCCCGAATCACTCGCTCTAAGTTGTCTCGTGCGATCGGTGGGTCATCTTCTTGCAAACAGCTATACAACAATACTAATAAATTTCTCACGTGACCGCCACTAATTTGACACAGTCGGTCTAAGGTTTCGGACGTATCAAAAAGTTCTCGAATCAGAGGTTCTCGCTCTTGCAGAGGGAGATGGGGAAAGGCTCGTGCCAGAACCATTTGTCTTAGCAATTTCATTCCTTCTGGACGGGGGCTTCCATCTCGATGTGTCGCGGAAACCATCGGTAACACCAGGGGTTTCACGCCAAAGCGATTGGTGAGAGAACTGAATTCATTAGAAAAAATGAGCACTAAAGGCATGGTATATACCATATGGCAATTTAACCGTTTCAACTGTTCTCCGCGATCGATAAACAGGTATTCCGGTTGAGAGCGTCCCGAACTTTTCGGAGAGATATCCACCCGGTCTAAATTATCAACAGTGACCACCAATCCTTTTTTACCTTTCTTTTTCAATACTTCCGTGGCTTGCCCAATAATTTCTTGATTAATGGCATCGAGAATACTTGCTGTTCGCGGTTCTAAATATTGTCGTAACTGACTCCGCAGTCGTGGACTTGCCTTCGCTTTTGCCGTAATTCTACCAATCCCTAACCGCAAAGAAATGCCAGCTTCAGGCAAAAATTCAATTGGAGCCTTTAAAAAGTCTTCAATCTCATGAAATAATTTGATAAAGTAATTGGGCTGAAGATAAATATTAGCGGTTTCTAAACTACTGGTAATTTGTTGCGTAATCGCCAGTAAAATATCGCTAATGTCCACATCTGCCATATCCAGATCGGCACTCGACTCAAAATAAACCACATGGAAACCCTTCTCTTCTAATTGGGTTTTGAGCCGAAATAATTCCGTGGATTTTCCACAGCCAATATGTCCCGTGAACAATTGGCAGGTTGCCTGTTCTGCTTGGTGGGTAATAGTTCGTTGCAAACGACGAATCACATTGCCCCCACGCACTGGTGAAAAATCAATATAATAGCGACGATCTTCCGGTTGACCGATTTTCAACGTCTTGCTAGGATTACATGCATTAAAGAATTGAATCAGATCTAAATTCATAGGAATTTATCGCAATTTTCTCTACAATTCGTTACGTCAATAGCGGTTTTTGAATATAGCCAAAATAGCTCAAAGCTGTTGTTAACTTTGCTATTCCCTCACTACATTATTCAATCCACAAAAACTGTACATCTAATTCAAATCCCACTAACACATCCTCTCCGGAAAGAATTTGGGGTTGATGGAGAATTTGCACCGGTTGATTAGGACGATAGATTCCCACTCGCTTCCCTTTGGGGTCTAATAACCAGCCTAAACGACAACCATTGACTTGATATTCTTCCATTTTCCGTTGTCCTCCTGTCCAAGAGTCGGAAGGAGACAGTAGCTCAATGACAAAATCGGGACATAGGGGTAAAAAGCCTTTCCGCTCTTGGGGAGTGAGAGCGTTCCATTTTTCTAGGGGTATCCAGGAGACATCCGGAGAGCGATCGCCCCCTGATGGCAGTTCAAACCCCGTAGACGAGTCAAACGCTTTTCCCTGACCGTTGGTTTGGCTCCACACATAAAGCTGTCCAGCAATACAAAAGTTACGATTGCCAGTTTCTCCACCGGTTGGGGCCATGATAATCAGTTCTCCTTGAGGACTTCGTTCTAATTTGCGATCGGGGTTAGCAGTGCAGAGCTTGCGGAACTCACTGCGGGTTAACGTGGCGATCGGGCTGAGGTCGAGGGTTAGAGCAGCCATAGTTACACGAACCAGAGTAAAAAGTAGTACTGAGTTCAGGATAGCAGCGATCGCAGGAAAACGCTATAGTTGAATCAACTTCAGAATGAAACCATTGTCCCTTATACATAATCGCGATCGCCAGTATATAGCGATTCTCTTTTCTATGGAGTACAGCTTGAAGCCTTAGACCCTAAGTCATACAAGCTATTGCCTAGCGCGAAGCGCTATATAGTATACTCTCTAGCCTCCTTATCCCTTCTTGAGTCTGATGACCCAACCTCTCAAACTGCAAACCCTGCCAGCTCCCTGGATCTCCCCAGAAACCTTCGCCCCCTACGGTCAAGCGATCTGGGCGACTGATGACGACAAACTCTATGATTTCCAGGATGCCCAACTGATCCTCGATCGCGGAGAGCCTCGATTTTACATTATGCGCTTGCACCAAAACGGGCGACAATTTTCCGCCATTACCCGTCATCAAAACTGCACCCAATGCCTAGGATCGCTTGAAGGTAAAGATTGGTTTTTAGGCGTTGCACCACCGAGTGAAAACCCGCAACCTGACCTCAATCAGATCCGAGCCTTTCATATTCCTGGTAACTGCTTCGTGAAACTGCACCTGGGAACCTGGCACGCAGGCCCTTATATTGACCACGATCGAGTCGATTTTTATAACCTAGAATTAAGTGATACGAATATTATCGATCATCACACCTGTAATCTGCGCTCAAGCTATGGTGTAACGTTTGATATCATAGAGCTTTAGGGTGCGATCGCCTCCACTCTACTTTAAAGCATTTTAACCATCCGAACCTACAGTTAAGAGGCGAATCCTCTAGTCTTCCTCTGTCTTTATGGAAGCTTGAGTGCCCGATCTCCTTTGATATTAGATCGTATTTATGGCAAAATAGAGTTAGGAGCCAATTCAGAAGGATTGATCTTCTTTTACAAAAGCTTTAAAAACAGGATTTAAATCAAATTGAATATCTACTTGTTTCTTGAACCAGATTAAATATCGGCTCTGCAAAGACTCTAAAGCATAAATTAAATCCACTGAAGAACAATCCATCGCTTTCATTAAATCATCTCTAGATGCTGGATGATCCAATTTACTGAGAGCTAAAATAACAGACACCTCTACAGGTGATAGCCTGTTAAATACTTCCTGAAATAGAGCTTGCATTTGTTGAGTAATCACCAACGATTTTTCTGTTAAAAATAATTCAACATCGCTACCAAAAACCTGGTGAATTAAACGACTAACACTTTGTAAATAGATGGGATTTCCTTCATATAAATGGATTAGCTTGAGCCAGGTCTCATGATTTCCATTTGCCCATCTTAGATGATTGATAAACTCCACATCATATAAACCGGATAACTGTAAAGACTTAATGGGGTATAATTCATCATCCCAGCATTCCATTTCTGCACATTTTTCTCGACTGATTAAAACCAAATGACTTTGATGTTCAAGATCGACCATCATTCTAAAAAAGTGTTGATAATCTTGATAGGATGCTTGATATTGCCCTGCCCATGTATTTTGAGCAAAAATGTTTTCTACATTGTCAAAAATAATCAAATACTTTTTCTGACTCAATGCGTAAAATAACTCTTTTAGTTTTTGATCGAGACTGAGAGGAGATTGTGACTGTTTGTTGTCCATTCTCAAAATACCATCGACCTGTTCCTCCAAAGAGATCGGGTATTTCAAGCTTCTCCAAGTAATAAGCTCAAATTTTTCTAAGTTAGCATCAATCAATTTTTTGATTAAAGCTGTTTTCCCAATCCCTGATTGTCCCAAGACTGAGATCAAACGAGCCTGCCTCTCGAAGATCCAGTTATAAATAGTGTTTAATTCAGGTTCTCTATTGTAAAAATGGATAATTTCAGGAGCAAATACTAAATCATGATGGATGGCTTGCACTTGAGAATCAGTATCGATGGATGAATCGTCAGAATTTTGCCGATCATCTTGGGGGAAAGGGGGGGTACTGAAGTTGAAATAATTGTGAGTGCCAATACAAAATTTTTGATGATATTGAATACTTAATCTTTCAATGGTAGAGCGAAAATTAGATTTTTTGACATCGGCACTTAATGTATTCGATAAAAGTTTCCATAATTTATAACCTACATCTCTAATGTGACGTTCGCTACGGTGAGAATCATCGGCAATTTCTTCATAGGTTTGACCATTCCAAACTCCCTTAATCACTGTTTCCTGAGAATCATCTAAGTGTTTTCCAGTTGTCTCGAAGACTAAGCGATCCGCAAATTGTAAAGCTTCTGTTACATCCATGGAAGTTAGATTGATGAACAATTGTAGCTATTATAGCGTGAATAGAGTTGGTTAAATGGCCGTCATTTTACGTCATAATCTGACATTAGATTAATAATTTGTTACAAAAAAGCAGTCATAATCTGATATTGGAGAGTGGTTGAAGAGAAATGTCTTGTGTCATCGTAAGAATTGAGTACAATAACACAAACTCTCAATCATAGTTTGTGGACTACTCCCAATCACAATCGTCACCAATAGAGTTTTGAGGACTGAAGCGAAAAACTGATGGAGTACGAAATTGTTAAAGACAGCGATCGCTCAAATCAGAAGAAAAAGGAAAAGACTTTAGTTGAGCAACCCAAATGGACACTTGAAGAAGTCGCCTTATCTCAAAGTACCCTTGACCAAATTGACGAAATGGTTGCCTATATACAAAATCGAGACAAGCTTTTGTATGAATGGCAATTTAATCGCTTCTTAAAAACCGGAAGTGGTTTAAGTGTGAACTTTTTTGGCATACCGGGGACGGGTAAAAGCATCACTGCTGAAGCGATCGCGCACAAGCTGGGAATGTCTATCATTCGAGTTAACTATGGTGAGCTAGAATCTTCCTTAGTTGGAGGAACCTCTGACAATTTAGTTGCTGTATTTGACGAAGCCGAAAAAACTAAAAGCTTATTATTCTTCGATGAAGCAGATTCTGTGTTGAGTAGAAGAATTTCAAATTTATCTCAAGCTGCCGATCATGGTGTCAACTCAGCTAAAAGCACCTTGCTAACGCTGTTGGATAAATTCAATGGCATCATTGTTTTTGCGACGAACCTGTTTGATAACTATGACGAGGCTTTTCTGAGAAGAATTTTGTTTAATGTGGAATTTCTAGCTCCTGATTTTCCCATGAGAGAGCAACTCTGGAAATTTCATTTATCAGAAAATGTGCCGAAACAAGTCACCTATGAGCGTTTAGCTGAGATCAGTGATGGTCTTTGTGGTGGTGACGTTAAAAATATCACGATTAAGTTAGGTCTGAAACTGTTAACCGGAAAAGTGAAGACCGTTGATGAGACTCTAGTCACCGAAGAGATTGAACGTTATACGGAAGTCAAAGAGCAGCACAAAAAACCGGTCTTCTCGGAAACTTCTGTGGAATCATCCGATCGAGAAAATCAAAGTATGGAGGGATAATATTATGCCTATTGTTCCAATTGTTTGGGTTATCGCTGGCGCTTTTGCAGCAGGTGCTGGTGTTGGTGCTGTAGTCGCTGTTTTTTGGGATGAAATTAAAGCTTGGGCGAGTAGAGTCCTTGGTTATATTTTGGATGTGATTAACTCTGCTCTTGAAGTCACTTCGGATGCAATTACTTATATTGCGAAGGAAGGCGCTCGTGTCTACAAGAGAGTAGTGGTTTACGTGAGAAATATTCGTACTGGTGGCACAAGAAAAGAAATTAGAGAAGAGGAAATTGTTGAAGAAGATTTGCCTTATGATATTCAAAGTCAGCTTGAATATAAGGCTAATATACAGATAGAAATTCTTAGACAAGCTACATAGGAGATTGTAAATTATGGATAGAGGTAAACCAGAAAGTATTGAAGACAAATTTAATAGGTTGTTTGAAACCGTGACCAAGATTCCTCAACAATTAGCCGATGCTGTGGAGGAAGGATTGAAAGAAGAGCCTAATTCAAATTATTTGCCTTGCGTGCGAGAAGGCTTATTAGATTTTGACCGAATTGAGGATGATGTGCAGCAGATTCATCGGCATCTAACTGTCAGAGGGGATAAAGTTCTGGGAAGTCATCTAATCTTAGACGATCGACAGAATTTGATGGAAATTCGGACTTACTCGGAGAGAAAAGGTAAAACTTTTGTAACCAAAGTTGATGCTCAAGTAAAACGAATCACAAATGTTCCTCCGGATGTGTTGCAGGCACTACAAGAACAAGGACGAATTGAGCTGAATTTGAAAGTCTAGAAATTTTGGTAGTGTACTATAGCACTACTTTCTTGTCAGGTGTAGCCCTCACCCCCAACCCCCTCTCCTCCCGTGGGAGAGGGGGCATAAATTTTTGTAACATCCGTCCCCCACGCCAAAGTTTTTCCCACTCGCTGCTGCAAGAGGCACGAAATGCTCGAAAATGAAGGTGCTGAAGATCCGAGCATCAGCTTTTATGAGCATAAAAACTATTTCAACTCAACCGTTTACCGACCAGAAACCGGGAACCTCCGGTTTACGCAAACAGGTTCCTGCATTTCAACAACCCCATTATTTGGAAAATTTCATCCAATCGATTTTTGATAGTTTAGAGGACTTTCAGGGCAAAACCCTGGTCTTGGGTGGAGATGGTCGCTATTATAACCGACCAGCCATCCAGACGATTTTGAAAATTGCGGCTGCTAATGGTGTGGGTCGCACTTTAGTCGGTCAAGGGGGGATTTTGTCCACTCCTGCGGCTTCTTGTATTATCCGTAAAAGTAATGCATTTGGAGGTATCGTTCTTTCTGCAAGCCATAACCCAGGGGGGCCAGAAGGGGATTTTGGCGTGAAGTATAATGTCAGTAATGGCGGCCCAGCTCCGGAAAAGGTGACCAGCGCCATTTACGATCGCTCCAAAACCATCGATCGCTATACAATCTTAGAAGCAGCCGACCTCAATCTTGACCAGTTAGGCAGTTTCAAACTAGGAGATATGAGCGTCGAGGTGATTAACTCTGTTGCCGACTATGCCGAGTTGATGGAGTCTCTGTTTGACTTTAACGTGATTCGCAACTATCTCGCTTCTGGCCAGTTTCGCATGTGTATGGACTCCCTGCACGCCGTTACCGGGCCCTATGCCAAAGAACTGTTTGAAACTCGTCTCGGAGCGCCTGCGGGAACCGTGCAAAATGGAGTTCCCCTAGAAGACTTTGGTGGTGGTCATCCTGACCCGAACTTAGTCTACGCCCATGATTTAGTCGAGATTCTCTATGGAGATAATGCGCCTGACTTTGGTGCAGCGTCTGATGGAGACGGCGATCGCAATATGATATTGGGAAACCACTTTTTTGTTACCCCTAGTGATAGTTTAGCCGTCCTTGCTGCTAACGCCACCCTCGTCCCCGGATACAAAGATGGCCTAGCCGGCATTGCCCGTTCCATGCCCACCAGTGAAGCACCGGATCGCGTGGCCGAAAAACTGGGTATCGACTGTTACGAAACGCCCACCGGCTGGAAATTCTTTGGTAATCTTCTCGATGCTGGAAAAGCCACCCTTTGCGGCGAAGAAAGTTTTGGAACCGGTTCCAACCATGTGCGAGAAAAAGACGGTCTCTGGGCGGTTTTATTTTGGCTCAATATCCTCGCAGTTAAACAGAAATCTGTCGAGGAAATTGTCCAGGAACATTGGCAAACCTACGGTCGGAATTACTATTCTCGCCATGACTATGAAGGAGTAGAGACTGAACCGGCAAATACCCTGATGGAAAACTTGCGCTCTCTAGTTCCCACACTCCAAGGAAAACAGTATGGAAATTATGAAGTCAAATATGCTGATGACTTCAGCTATACTGACCCCATAGATCGTAGTGTAGCAGCGAAACAAGGGATTCGTATTGGGTTTACCGATGGCTCGCGTATCGTCTTCCGTTTATCAGGAACTGGAACCCAAGGAGCAACCTTGCGTGTGTATTTAGAACGGTATGAACCCGATTCTAAAGCACATCATCAAGACCCACAAGAGGCTTTAGCTTCTTTAATTCAACTCGCTGACGAAATTGCTCAAATTAAAGCTTTAACCGGCAGAGAAAAACCCACCGTAATCACTTAATCTCTGGGGGGTAGGAACTCAAAAAAGGGGCCCCCAGCCCCTTGCCCTTGAATCATTTCAAGGCATAGATTAAACACAATAGGAGGTAAATTGAGTGTTTATGGCTGCGCTAGAAACGATTAAATTATTTCAAAAACAACCCGAACCACGCCACTTTAAAGTGGGCGATATTATCTTTGAAGATGGCCATAAAGGGCAACATATGTATGGCATCATTGAAGGGACAGTGGAATTAAAAGTCAATGGTGAAGTTGTCGAAACTATTGAACAGGGTGATGTGTTTGGGGAAGGTGCTTTAGTGCATCATGAGGGCACACGAGCTTCTACCGCAGTAGCAAAAACGGATTGCACCCTAGCATTTATCGATAAAGGGCGCTTTTTATTTGCGGTACAAGAAACCCCAGAATTTGCTCTAGAGGTGCTGCGAAGTTATTCCGATCGCCTGCGACGACTTAAACGTCATGAAATGTAAGCCCTACGTGCTGGTAATGGGTAATTCGTGAAGCGCTATACTTTAATCCTAAAATAATCCTTAAACTTTTTTGCCATACCCCCTAAATTTTTAAGGGTTATTTAATTTCAGGACAGAACTCGAATTCCTATGATTGAATTAGGTAAGTTGTCTCTTTCCAAAGACTTGCCTAATTCAATCATTATTAGGAGATAATATGAGTCAGACGTTACTCGAACAACTGCGCCAAATGACAGTTGTGGTTGCCGATACAGGGGATATGCAATCGATGGAAAAATTCACCCCCCGCGATGCTACCACGAATCCCTCCTTGATTACTGCAGCCGCTCAAATGCTGGAATATCAAGAGATTGTTGATAGTACGGTGAAAAAAGCCAGAAAAGACTTAGGAAATGCAGCAACGACTCAGGCGGTGGCTAATTTAGCCTTCGATCGCCTAGCTGTCGAATTTGGGCTAAAAATCTTGGATATTATCTCCGGACGGGTGTCCACAGAAGTGGATGCTCGCTTATCCTATGATACGGAAAGCACGATCGCCAAAGCTAGAGACATTATCGCCCAATATGAAGCGGCTGGGGTGTCTCGCGATCGCATCTTAATTAAAATTGCTTCCACCTGGGAAGGCATCCAAGCAGCAGAAATTCTGGAAAAAGAAGGTATCCATTGTAATTTAACCCTCTTGTTTGGGTTCCACCAGGCGATCGCCTGTGCGGAAGCCGGAGTTACCCTAATCTCTCCCTTTGTGGGTCGGATTTTAGACTGGTACAAGAAACAAACAGGACGCGATAGCTATCCTTCTGCTGAAGATCCCGGTGTATTGTCCGTGACGAAAATCTACAACTACTACAAGAAATTTGGCTATTCCACGGAAGTCATGGGAGCCAGTTTCCGCAACATTGGCGAAATTACTGAATTAGCAGGATGCGATCTACTCACGATTTCTCCGAAACTCCTAGGGGAACTCGATGCAACAGTTGGGGAATTACCGAGAAAACTCTGTCCAGATGCAGCTCAGGAAATGGCGATCGAAAAAATCCCCATGGATAAGGAAACCTTTGACAAAATGCACGCTGAAGATCCCATGGCTTCAGAAAAACTCGACGAAGGCATTAAAGGATTCTCTAAAGCCTTAGAACAGTTAGAGAGTCTTTTGGCAGAGCGCTTAAATCACTTAGAAGCAACCGTTGCCGTTTAATCTGTCGCAAAAAGTCGTAGGGGCGAAAAATTTTTCGCCCCTACAGCATTTTTCTCCTCACACCATGCTTGAGCTAGATCGAGAATAAAACCAGGTAAAACGGTTGTGATTGCTCAACCTTATGCCCTGAGTAAGTTGTAGGATGGGACTTCGCTTTTACTTTTCCCAGAGTGATACCATCAGGGCCATCTGTGCATCCGGATGATCTCCCTATCCCATCTTCACCAAAATCTCCTCTCAACGCAGGAGTTTTTTTTACAGCGCTTCGCGCTGTATTGAGGTACAATGGTTGAGGAAGAGATTTGATGGGTATGAAGAGACAATCAAAGCATAT
>NZ_JAGHZN010000048.1:0-37684 GCF_017746735.1 Roseofilum sp. Guam
TGAATTGCTGATTTTCCGGCACTTTTGCAACAATTCGACCATTGAGTGCTGTTTCTACCACCTCAGAAATATCTGCCATCTGCAATCCATAATCAGCGGCTGCTGTGCGCTCATAATGGATTTGGACTTGTCGGATGGGTAACTGAGGTTCGAGTTGCAAATCTACCACTCCCTCGATGGGAGCGATCGCATCTCGCACCTGTTCACCAATCTGACGCAGTTCAATCAAATCCGGGCCAAAGATTTTAATGGCGATCGCGCTTCTGACTCCCGATAATACTTCATCCATACGGTGCGAAATAAAACCCCCAATATTGGGAGCGACCCCAGGTAACTTTAAGAACTCTTCCCGTAACTCTTGTACGCTCTCCTCCCTGTTATTCAGAGCCAGATCGCTCAGTTCAATATCCACATGAGCCATACTCACCCCAGCTCCATCTGCATCTCCTGGGGCACGTCCCGCCCGTACCTGTACCCATTCATACAAGGGATTATCCTGAAGAGAATGATACAGAGCCATACCTGCTCGGTTGGTCATCTCCAAAGATACGCCAGGGAACAACACCATCGAATTGACCATAGATTTTTCCTGAAACTCAGGTAAAAATACCCGTCCCAAACTGGGAACAATAGTAATTGTGGCCACTAAAGCGGATAGAGCCAAACCCAGAATTACTTTAGGCAATCTCAAGGATAGATTTAAAAACGGACGATAGAGACGGATCGCCAAACGAGAAATGAATGTCCCTTCTTGGGGTACGGTTTGGTGTGCCAACAAAATTGCACAGAGAGCAGGAGAAAGGGTCATTGCCACCAGAGTGGAGGCAGCAATAGAAAGTAAATAAGCTAATCCCATGGGGGCAAAAATCCGACCTTCTACCCCAGTCAAACTAAAAATGGGCGCAAAGACCACAATAATAATTACAGTGGAAAAAATGACCGCTAATCTAACTTCAACGGAAGTTTGATAGACCACTTCAAAGGGATGTTTTGGATTCTCTTGTGCTTGGTTACGGCGCAGTCCGCGATAACAGTTTTCCATATCCACGATCGCATCATCCACCACAGAGCCAATAGCAACTACTAACCCGCCCAAGGTCATGGTATTAATGCCGAGACCAAAAGCTTTCATGAAGAGTAAACCAATCAATAAGGATAGAGGAATGGCACTGAGGGTAATCATGGCTGTACGCCAATTCATTAAAAACAGCAGCATAATCACCGAAACAATAATGATTCCTTGCAGCAGAGAACCACTAACGTTTTGAATGGCAGAATCAATAAAGTTAGCTTGACGAAAGGTTCGGGTAATTTCGACATCAGCAGGAAAACTTGACTGTAAAGAGGCAATTATCTTTTCTACCCCTTGAGTCACCGTGGGTGTATCCACATCCGGCTGCTTATTAATCATCATTACTACCGCCGGTTGCCCATTAAAACTAGCATCCCCTCGCTTAAGAGCTGAACCCGTTTGAACCGTTGCCACATCTTGAAGCAAGATGGGTTGACCGTTTGCAACTTTGACTACTGACTGCTGTAAATCTTCAATCGATTGTATTTGTCCGATACCCCGAGTTAATAGCTCTTGACCCCCCCCAATCAGAAAACCCCCTGGTGCATTAGAACTTGCTTTTCGAGCTGCTTCAGTGACTTCCGTTAGAGAAACATTCAGGGATCTGAGTTTTTCTGGGTTAACTAACACTTGTTCTTGCCGTTCATCTCCTCCATAAAGAGTCACTTGGGAGACTCCTGGAACCGAAAGAATCTGATGAGTGAGGGTCACTTCTACCCAATGACGTAACTCCATCATGGAGGTTTGTCCTTGAGGGTTGACGGTGAAGGCGTATTGTAAAATCGTGCCTAATGGGGAGACTAAAGGCGAAATTTCTGGGGGATGGGCATTTTCAGGAAATTGACCTTGGATTTGTTGCAGTCGTTCAGTGACAGATTGGCGCGATTTGTAAATATCGGCACTTTGGTCAAAGATGACTTGTACCATCGATAATCCGACTTTAGAAGAGGATCTGACCGTTGTCACATCGGGTAAGCCATTGACGGCACTTTCAATGGGTACGGTAATTTGAGATTCGACTTCTTCGGGAGCAAGTCCTGGGGCTTCGGTTTGAATATCGACTTGGGGAGGAGTAAAGGGGGGAAAGACATCTAAAGGCATTTGGCTAATGCTAAAAATGCCCCAGATGCTGATCAAAATGGCACTGACGACAATGAGCCAGCGTTGGGCAATGGAATTTTTGAGAATTGTATTGAGAAGGGAATTCAGCATTTTCTAATTGAGTTTCAGTATTCATCTTCTAGATGAGGGGGACAACAGCGATCTCCAACCCCAAACGCTTCGGTCATGTAGCAGAGAAAGAGTTGGTTAGGACAGTTAGGTTATGGTTTGAGGCAATAGGCAATAGAAAATGTCCTAACTCTCCTTTTCTCTGCTATATATCTCTCAATTTTTATTAGAAAAAATTTCCTTCTTTTTGCTACCATTGCCCATCGCCACAAATGTGCCACTGACTAATACAAGGCTTCCACCTACAATTGTGGCGATCGCCTTCCAGGACAAGCCACCCGATTGATTCTCTGTGGTTTGTCCTGACTTTTGAATCATATTACCCGTGCGATCATGACTATGGGGAATGCCTTGAGCATCCGCTTGAGCGTGGGTTGGAGCGGTTGTCTCTGGTTCAGCCGTTTTGGTTTTGCGAGACTCAGCATACAGGGATAAACTTCCCTGAATCACTAATTGCTCTCCAATGGATAATCCTTCAGTAATTTCGATGAATTCACCTTCGGTTACCCCTGTTGCAACTTCTACAGGCTCATAAAAATTCCCGTATTTGACAAACACCAGTTGTTTGCCATCTGCTCTGACTAAGGCTGTCATGGGAATCATAACAGCAGAACTGCCATCTGATGCTGCGGCGATCGAGGTAACCACAATTCCTAACAGGGAATCAGTTTCAGGGTTGATTTGCACTCGTTCAATTCCCCCAGTGGCTTGAAACTCATCTCCATGACCAACATGGGAAAGCACAACGTTAGGGGTACTCAGCGTTAAGGTAAGACTCAGAAGACTAATTAATGACCAGGATTTCATAGTAACTCCTCACAGGCAGACAGATTTAGAACAATGTGTTCATAGTCTGCCCTAGGGGAAGTGAAATCCAGATGAAATGGCAGCAGCGATCCTAGAATCCAGTAGACTGGGAAGTGTAGACTGAAGATAGTAACTTTTTTAACTATGCGAATTTTGTTGGTCGAAGATGAAGAAGACTTGGGACTGGCGATTAAGCAGGTTTTAGTCAGTGAAAAATATGTGGTGGATTGGGTCTTAGATGGTCTGGAAGCTTGGCATTATCTGGACAGTGAATGGACAGATTATACTGTGGCAATTATTGATTGGTTATTACCCAAGCTTTCAGGATTAGAATTATGTCAACGGCTAAGAGAGGAGAAAAAGACTGTACCAGTGCTGATGCTGACGGCTTTGGGGGAACCAGAAAACCGGATCGCGGGGTTAGATGCAGGGGCAGATGATTACCTGGTGAAACCATTTATCATGGACGAGTTACTGGCTAGGCTGCGGGCATTGCAGAGGCGATCGCCCCAATTCCAACCGCAGACCCTAATTTTAGGTCATTTCAGCCTCGATGATGGCAATACGTCGCTCTCGGTGAACGTCACGGAACCTCCCCAAACCATTCCCTTAACGGTGAAAGAATTCCAAATTTTTGCTTACTTGATGAAACATCCCGATCGCATTATTCCAGGCAGCAAAATTCGCAATCAACTTTGGGATCTCGATGCTGAACCCATGAGTAATGTGGTCGCCGCACAAATGCGCTTAATCCGGCGAAAATTAGCCAGTTATAACTGTGTTTGTCCCATTGAAACAATCCGAGGTCAAGGGTATCGCTTTAATTCCCAGTTATGAATTGCAGCTATGAAAAGTTCTCCACTTTTTTATTATAGTCGTCTGCGTTTAGCATTTTGGTATGCCTTAGTGATGGGGGTGATTTTAAGTGTATCGGCTTTGGGTATGTATCGCTCTTTGGTGCGCTCAAATTGGCAAGCAATGGAACGGGAAATGGAGTCGATCGCGGGAACGCTTCATGATAGCTTAGAACCAATGTTACCTGCCTCAGAAAACCCCACCACTGTGTTAAGGCAGATTTTGCCGGAATTGTGTTTAGTGGGACAACCGTGTAATTTTAATCCGACTTTAATTGAAAGACATACCATTGGCATTAGCGATCGCACCACTTATTACCTACGTCTGTTTAATCATCACGGGCAACTTTTGGCTTTTTCCCCTAATCAACCGGCTAATCTGTCTGCAACCTTCAATGAGGCTCCCTGGCAAACGATTACCAGTGAGGGTATTCGTTATCACCAATTTACGATTATTTTACACAGTGCTTATCCTTATTCGCGGGAGGCATCTTGGGGCTACTTGCAACTCGGACGAACGTTGAAACCGTTTGATGGTGAAATTAGACGCATACAAACGATCTTAGCGATCGGGTTTCCCCTGATTTTAGGGATAGTGGTGATGTCGAGTTGGTGGCTTTCCGGGTTAGCCATGCAACCGATTTATCAATCGTATCAACAACAACAACAATTTACCGCTAATGCAGCCCATGAGTTGAGATCGCCCCTGGCTAATTTGTTAGCAACCATAGAAGCCATGTTAAGAATACCCTCCTCAAAACCCGAAGATTTAACCCCAATGTTGCACACTCTAGAAAGACAAGGAAGACGCTTAAGCCATCTAATTACAGATTTACTCTTATTAACTCGTCTGGAAGATCGAGTCCCTTCTACCTCTTTTCAATGCTGTTGTTTAAACGATTTAGTTGGAGATTTGGTCGAAGAATTTTCCGAGGTAGCGATGAGGGCTGATATCGATCTCATTGAGCAAATCCCCGATCGCTCCATTCAGGTTTTAGGAGATGATTCTCAACTTTACCGTTTAGTCTCTAATTTAATCGCTAACGCCATTCAATACACCCCTAGTCAAGGTCAAGTGGTGGTGAGCTTAACCGTCAAAGAACGCCAGGCCTTGATTCAGGTTCGAGATACGGGAATAGGGATTGCCAAAGAGGAGCAACCGCGTATTTTCGATCGCTTTTACCGAGTTGACAGCGCTCGCGCTCGCAGCACTGGAGGTACAGGCTTAGGGTTAGCCATTGCCCAGGCGATCGCCCATTATCATCAAGGTCATCTTACGGTTACCAGTCAACTCGGTCAAGGGAGTCTATTTACCATTGCTCTACCCTGTGTGAGTCATTGAATTCTCGGGACGAACAATAGGCGAGCCACTACGATATCTTCACTCTAGAAGTTTAATAATGGTGGCAAAAAAGGCTACATTTCCGGAATCCGATCGCGCCAACTTAGCCCCTTCTTCCACAATGCTCACGGGTTCACCTGGGGTATCGGTGGAGAGAACGGGTTGGAAGGAGATCTCCAGATGGGCGTACCTCATAGCAGCGCGAAACGCTCTAACTCTACACAGATAAATAAGTATAGCGGTTGAGACTTTCCTTGTAGCTATTGAGCAACCGTTGCGATTCGGCAATAGAAATCGTTCCTTCTTCTAGAGCTGATTCCGTTTGCTGGCGAATACTTTCAATTAAGTCTTCAATATCATATTCTACATAACTCAAAACATCCGCCATCGTATCTCCTTTTACGACCTGTTTAACCTGATAACCTTTAGGCGTTAAGGCAATGTGAACCGCATTGGTATCGCCAAACAAATTATGCAAATTTCCCATAATTTCCTGATACGAACCGCCTAAAAATAAGCCCAGATAATAGGGTTCTCTGGGGTTTAGGGGATGCAAATCCAACAAAGATTTTACATCACGTAGATCGATAAATCGAGTGATTTTACCATCACTATCGCAGGTAAGATCGGCTAAAGTTCCTTGACAAGTGGGCTGTTCATTTAAGCGATGAAGAGGCATAATCGGGAATAATTGATCGATCGCCCAGCTATCCGGCGCTGATTGAAACACCGATAAATTGACATAGTAGATCGAAGCCATACTCATCTGGAGACCTTCGAGATCGTCTGGTACATAGGGTTCGTGGCGAATGATGTCCAAGATCTTCTCACAACAGGCCCAATAGAGCTGTTCGGCTTTCGCCCGTTGGCTTAAACTCAAATAGCCAAAATTAAACAAACTAATGGCTTCTTCCTTAAACTGAATCGCATCATGGTAGCATTCCTGATAATTATTGACCTGAATAAATTGGTATGTTTCCCACAAATTGCGGATGATCAAATGATCGCTACTTTCCACCTCGAAAGCCTTCTGTGTCAGCACTTCACTGGTTCCTAAGACATCAAAAATGAGTACGGACTGATGGGAGGCGATCGCCCTTCCACTTTCGCTCACCAATACAGGAGCTTTCACTTTGGCTTGTTCGCAGGCTTCTTTGACCTCAGCGACAATATCATTGGCATAATTCTGCATATTGTAATTTTTCGAGGCATAGAAGTTGGTTTTTGAGCCATCATAATCGACCCCTAAACCGCCCCCCACATCCAAATAGCGCATATCTGCACCACTTTTAGCCAACTGTACATAAATTTGGCTCGCTTCCCGGATGGCATCTTTAATCACACTAATCGAGGAAATTTGAGAGCCAACATGGAAATGCAACAGTTGCAGAGACGATAAGAGATTGGCCTCTTGTAGGCGTTCCATCACATGGACAATTTCGGGAATGGTTAAGCCAAATTTTGCTCCATCTCCCGTGGATGTAGCCCAACGACCTTCCCCTTTAGCGCTCAGTTTCGCTCGCACTCCCACCACTGGAGTTACCCCTAATTCTTGGTGGGCTTTGATCGCTAACTCCACTTCTTCGAGTTGCTCTAAAACAATGATCGTTTGTTTGCCGAGTCTGCGGGCTAAGATGGCGGTTTCGACATATTCCTTATCCTTATATCCGTTGCAAATTAACAGGGAATTGGAGGTTTTCAGGAGAGCTAAGGCAATCAACAATTCGGGTTTAGATCCTGCTTCTAGACCAAACTGGAAGGGTTGGCCAAAATGAACCAAATCTTCTACCAGTTGCCGATGTTGGTTGCATTTGACGGGAAATACCCCTTGATAAATGCCAGGATAATTGTATCGGGTGATGGCTTGAGAAAAACAAGCATTCAGCCGTTCCAGGCGATCGGCCAGTATATCGGAAAAGCGAATGACGAAGGGAAGATGAATATCGCGCTGTTTGAGAGCTTCCACCAGCTCATAGAGATCTAAAGAACCCCCGCGATCGCCTTTCGGAGAAACCACCACATGACCGGCCGCATTAATGGAAAAATAGGGGTCTCCCCATCCATTAATGCGATAAAGTTCCTCAGAATCCTCAATTGTCCAAGCGGGTTGATTCGGTTCTGGGGTTTGTATTGGGGCGATCGCCTCTTCTGTGGTTGATATGACCTCAACACCCATAGTCTAGTCCTCTGAAGATTTAGCCAAGATAGTTCTTGTCGCATTCTAACGCTCACGCCCCATACCTTGGTTAGATTGCCCCTTTTCTATTCGTTTCGGTTTGGGTAGGAAAGAGCAAATCTGCTTTTAATTCTAACGCAAGCGCGATCGCCTCAGATTCACCCGGATCTAACTTCACCTCTTGCTGAAGGCGTACCACTTCCTCATCGTTGGTAACTTGCCTCACCTCTAACTAGGCGATCCTTTGTACTTCAACTGCTCCAGGAACTGGTGGCGCGATCGCGACCCGTTCGCGATATACTGCTTCGGGGATGATGAGGCGATCGTAGAGTTCTGGCAAAAGATGCAGATGGGAAATTGCTGCCAAGCTGGTAAGGACTGATGTATCGCTGATGATAATCACAATCGCCCTAAGTCTTGCAAATTCTGGATATCCAACTCAAAATCCTCCACATCATAGGAGTAAAGGGGAATACTTCGCTCCTGAAGAAGTTGGCGAAACTGGGGTGCAGACATACGAGCCAACTGACTGGCATACCCTAATGTCAAATGTCCCATTTCAAAGAAATGTAAAGCAATTTCGCGATAAAACTCATCCGAGGTAAGGTGTGAGGCTTCGAGGATGTCATCGGAAATCAGAATACTCATAGATTCAATGAACAATTAACAATTAATAATGAACAATGGGTTTGGGCTGGCGATCTGGCCCGATCTCTCTAGTCTGTATTATAGCGATCTCCTTGGTGAGGGGGAAGAAACCGGGTTTCTACTCCGGATATGGAATAGCCAAGCCGAGTTGGAAGAAACCCGGTTTCTGCTGTTGGGTGGGGGCTAAGGATTAAAAGGGTTATAAAGTGCCAAGCCGATAATTCTGTGGAAATCTGCTATGTTACGAGTGACCAGCGTGTAGCCTTGTACAAAAGCACAAGCGGCGATCGTAGCATCGGGTAGTTTCAAGCGGTAACTTTGCCGAATCTGAGCAGCGCTGTCTAAAATTGTCTCTGTCAGAGTTACTGAGGAAAGCCTTCTCAAAAAGGCTCTGATCTGATTGGCTTCCTTTGGGGTTAAAGCTGGATAACAGAGCAATTCCACCCAAGTTAAAGGGCAATAGTAACCTTCATGATTACCGGCTAAAATATCTGCAAACAAGGGCTGAACCACTGCATCTCCATTGAAGTAATAGATAAAAATATTCGTATCGAGTAAATATTTAGTCATCCCACTCTTCCCGGAGTTGTTTTTGGAAGACTAGAGGATCAACCCGTCGAGGAAGAAAGCCAAACCCATCTGACGATAACTCATTCTTCTCACCCTTAGCGTCGCTTAAGGCTTGAGCCAAAACAGCAGCAGCCTCAGACGAAGTACGCAACTCTTGAAGTGATGATTCACCCTCAGCCGTTACAGATGCTCCATTCGTCTCGCCATGAGAACCGGTGGTTTCGGCTTGAATGGAATTCAGGATAGTCTGGACTAACTGCCAGCGATCGCCTATGGGCAATGCTAGGATGCGATCGCATAATTCTGATAGTGTCATTTCTTCTGTGCGAGATCAAAATCTTCCTTATGGTAGCGCGATCGCATGGGTGAGGGGGAAGAAACTGGGTTTCTGGTGATCTGTACCTCTTTATCCTAGATCCTGGTAGAAACCCGGTTTCTAGGTTTCTGGCGATCGCCTGTTCTCTTCCAACCACTCTGAAATTTCCGCCACTAACCATTCCTTTTCTCGGAGGGAAATAAAAGAGCCAAATTGATGCTTTTTCACCCCTTCAAATAGGGCACAATTTAGCAGAGGTCTGCCATTGACTTTAGTCTGAGTATCGTGGACACAGATTTGTTCTAAATCTGATATTTTTCCTTGGATTTTACGCTGGAAAAACAACACTTTCCATTGCAGCAAAAAATTATCTTGGTCAATTCTCATATAGGTTCTCACCCCTGAACTCCAGGATAAATAGAGAATAAAGCCCAAACCCACCAAAATATGCAGGATCGCAAAAGAAAAAATCAGGCTCAGTCCGTGTGCCAAAATACCAAGTAACATGGACCCATTCCAAAATAAAGCAAATATCCATATAAAGCCATCTTCTGAACGAAAGCCTCTTGGGGGAATATTCATCACTAATAATCTAGAGGTTTTGTGTAGTGTGATATTACTTTTTTTGGGCTTTGGATATTTGTATACATCAGCGATATCTTTTCTGATATCTATATGAGTCTGATTTTCGAGTACCTTTAATGCCTCGGTTGCGGACTCAAAGCGATCCTCAAACATCGGCTCTAAAACACGATCGAGCCAATCCGCTAATGTCGATGAAATGTTGACTGAAGAGTGAAAATCAATCTTCATCCGTTTCTGAGGCAGCCGATCAGGAGAATGATGGGTAAGTAAATATAATACAGTTGCGCCTAAACTATATAAATCCGAGGCAAAATAGGCTTTACCTGTTAACTGTTCCGGTGGCATATACCCAATTGTACCGACAAAGGTTTGACCACTAGAAATCGTCTGTCGATAAACCTCTTGCACTGCACCAAAGTCAACCAAGAAAACTTGACCATCCGGTTGATAAATAATATTCTGGGGTTTGATATCCCGATGGATAATAGGAGGCGTAAAGTTATGGAGATAGACCAGTATTTTTAGGATTTGCACGGTAATATCCCTGATTTCTTCTTCCGTGAAATGCTTCCCGTTTTGAATCACATCCTCTAAAGAATCTCCAGCAACTAATTCCCGAATTAAATAGAAGATGCGATCGCTTTGAGTATCGACATGAAAGAAATCGAGGTATTGGGGAAGTTGGGGATGATGCAAATGGGCAATCACCTTAGCTTCTCGTTCAAACAGTTCCAAAACCTTCCACTCTTGTGCTTGCTTTAACGATACTGCCTTGATTGCGACCCTTTGATGATTGCTCAAGTCTTCAGCCTCATAGGTGATTCCCATCCCTCCTTGACCTAAAGCGTCAATAATCCGATAGCGTTGGGCAATCAAATCATTGCATTGGTGTAGGGTCATATTGATGATTCTCCCGTTAATCCCTAATTAATCCATTATATTTTGGGTTTAATGAGATAATTGAAGCTGGCTCAACCTAAAAAGGAGATCGCTTTGGAACGTACTTTTCTAGCCATTAAACCCGATGGTGTACAACGGGGATTAGTGGGTAACATCATCAGTCGCTTGGAAAGCAAAGGCTTTACGTTAGTCGGCTTAAAGTTGATGAATGTCAGTCGGGAACTGGCCGAGCAGCATTATGCTGTGCATAAGGAACGGCCCTTTTTCAGTGGTTTAATCGAGTTTATTACGTCTGGGCCAGTAGTCGCGATGGTCTGGGAAGGGGATGGAGTTGTTGCATCAGTTCGGAAAATTATCGGTGCAACAAATCCCTTAAATGCAGAACCCGGAACCATTCGGGGCGATTTTGGGGTCGATGTTGGCCGAAATCTGATTCATGGTTCAGATGCGATCGAAACGGCTCAAAATGAAATTAACCTATGGTTTGAGGAAGAAGAATTAGCTTCTTGGGAGCCGAGCCTGATGTCCTGGATACGGGAATAGGCAATAGGCAATAGGCAATAGGCAATAGATAATAGGAAATGTCCTAATATCATTTCTATTTAATCTTGCCACGAATTGATCCTTGAGAGGCAATTGGCTCTAAGCCCCTTGTTTAATGGGAACTTCATATTTCCTATTGCCGCTAGATTACGGTTTACTCAGAAGTTTTGGCCCGCTCCACTGAATGCCGATCGCCCCTAGGGGGGCAGTTACAATTATACTCAAAACGGCGATCGCTAAAATGGTTTGTCCTGTTACTTCTGTCATTGAGGTCATTTTACCGTCATAAAATAAACTCAGGGGCACTGCACCAATGGCTGCTTGTACTGTTGCTTTGGGCCAATAGGCAATGATGCAAAAGAGCTTTTCTTTACGGTTCAAATGGCACTTGAGTAAGGAAAGCCATACCCCCACACTGCGAGCGAGTAAGCCCAAAAACAGAATCAACAAGCCAATCCCCAATACTTCCACACTGATTTGATTCAGGTCTACTTGTGTGCCAATATAGACAAATAACAGGATTTCCGCTAACACCCACACTTTACCAAATTTAGCGGCTAGGCGATAGGCAAGAGTATCATATTTTTCCAGAATGATAAACCCGATCGCCATAATTCCTAATAAACCGGCGATCGGAATGAGGTTTTTCACCGCATCGACTTCGGTAAACTCATAAAAGAACACCGCAATCATCGTAAATATAATTACTTTTTTGGTATCCCGGATATGATAGCGCTTAAAGAACCATACCAAGCCAAACCCAATCCCCGCCCCAATGGCTGCACCCACGAAAATTCCCAGGGGAACACTCACCAATACATGGGTTACATTTAACGATTCACCCGTTGCTAAACCAACAAAAACACCAAAAATAGTAATAGCAAATACATCATCCACCGATGCACCAGCTAATACTAAAGTCGGCACTTCTTTGTGTTTTCCCCAACCCGCATCCTTAAGTTCGAGCATGGATGGCACAACCACGGCTGGGGAAACGGCTGCTACAATAAACCCCAGCATTCCCCCTTCAATCCAGGTTAAATGTAAGAGAAAATGGGATAGCAGTAAAATCACGCTGCCCTCAATAATTCCGGGAATAAAACTGAGGCGAATGGCTGGCCCACCAATGGTATTTAAGGTGGCGCGATTAATGCCCAAACCAGCACGAATCAAAATCACAATTAACGCGACTGTTTTGAATTCTTTCAAGAGCGCTAAAACAGGATCGCTTACCCAATCGAGAAAACTGGGGCCAATGATTAATCCGGTAGTGACTAATCCCAATAATCCCGGCATTTTGATCTGTATAAACAGATAATAGAAGAGTAGCGATACCAGGATTATTAAGGCGAATTCAAGTAACATGAATGTCTGGGTAATGCGTAATGGGTTACCCGTCAGGGTATAACAAAAGTTGGCGATCGCCAATTAGCCCCATAGACCACAACACAATCGAGTTGTATCAATACCGTACCGGGTATAGATCGGTTTTAGCAATGACTCAGCATATTTCCTACGCTCGTACATATAGGCTCCTCGGTCAAGAGCAGAAAGGCCGGATGGTATTTTTTCGTCCATCAGCATCAAGCTTACCGAAATTGCATCATGGGTTCTAGCACACTCTGCGGCAGCTTGAAACACACCGGTTAGACTAGGGGCTTGAACATCAGGAACGAGGGGTGTGAATTCTTGTTTCTCCTTATCCCAACCGTCATAGCAGTAAATTCTTGAAGATTGTGAATTGCTAACTGCTGGCTCAACGACATAGTAGGGAACATCTCCAAACAGAATGGGCATTTGGGATGCCCCTTTTTCGGCAACCCAGACGAGTCCAGTATCCAGAGGTACAGAGTAGACAGAGTTACACCACTCTCCTAACATAATTGAGCCATTGTGCCACTCATAGAAGTCATAGATCTCTTCAGAAAGCGGGAAGTTCATCTCTTCAGCATACAGGTCAATCAGTTCCCGCTCTAAACCGGGTTCAAGACTGGAGAAGGGACGCTTGTGATATCGAAGGGTAGTCGCGTGGTAAGAATTGCTGGTTTCAATCCAGTGTGAGAGTTCACGTAGGGCTTCACTCAGGGGGGATTGTGGCATATTCTGTATCTTCTGGCTCGTAAACGATACCCCTCTTATAGCAAAGTTGGCGATCGCGTAAGATTTTGCGATCGCCAACTAGAAAGATAACTAATGTAATCTTTAATTTTCGATATTAAGCATGACCCAAGGCTTTAGAGGCCGAAACCCCCGCTTGTCGCAGTTGCCGCGAATATTGGGTGCTAACTAAACCGACAACTGCCCATTGGGTTAACACGGAGACCATGACGGTCACGGCTGATGCATGGTTGAGGGCTTCCCAGGGAAAGATGGTAAACATCCACACAAGGGGTATGTTGTGAGGTTCGGCAGACAGAACCAGGAACAGCAGCGGAGGTAAAGTAATAGACCCAGCGATCGCTGCGGTTGCCCAAATTCCGCTTTTCTTGGATTTCATCATCATCATCAGTTGGGCAACACTGGCATAAACGAGCAGGACAGAAAAGCTCAATAACAGGTTGAAGATCCCATGGATAACATTGCCCTCATCTCCGGGCCACATTAAAATCCAGGGTAGGATGATCAATTGAGCTTGGAGTAGATTTAAGGCGATCGCTAATAGAGCTGGACTTTTATCTCCAGATATCAGGTCTTGAAATAGCCCCTGATGCCGAGTTTCCGACATATGGCGATACCGTGCCCAATCGACACAAACCTGTCTTTGGGGAGATAAAGCGGCCATTAATCCCGCAAAGAAAATTAGGTTGAAAACCAGCAAACAATAGAGATTTTCAAACTCATGTCCATGGGGAGCTAAACCCAGAGTAAAGACGCTGAAGCATCCGGTTAACCAAAAAGACTGTTGTTTGCTGATTAAAGTCTTATTGGGATTGCGGAAGCAGCGATCGATTACCAGCCAATTCCAGGTTATCCATACCCCGCAAGTCACCACCATGGCTATACTTAAGGTCACCACGGTCTGACCAATAGGCAGAATAAACCAATGCCAGTCCATCGAATGATCCAGCAAATCGATTAAATTGTAATTAAAGAGCTGAATATGATCCAACCATTTTTTCTCAATGAGATAGGGAATTAAGCTAGAAGGCGAAACCAGTTTCAGGACATCAATGGGCGCATCTTCAACCCGCATCAGGGACGTGAAAAACAGAAATGCCGTCACCAAAGCACCGCCTAACCAAGCTTGGAAGCCACCCATCCAATGACTGACCAAACCGAAGAGAATGGAACCATTGAAAAAGAAGGCACTACAAGCCAATAGCACTCCATAATAGAGGGCAAGTAATCCTAGGGGCATATCTAGATTTATCGCTGCCCACAGATGGAGAGGAAAAGCCAGGAAGCAACCAAAATAGAGTAAGCTGGGCGCTCCGAGCAGTTTACCCATCAAAATTTGTTGGGTAGATTGGGGACTCAGGCGAATAAAATTTAGGGTTCCCTTGCGCTCTTCTCGGTCAAGGTCACTGATAATTAAATAGGTTCCCCCTATCAAGAGGGCAAATAAACCAACCATAGTTAACCAGACAAAGAGATCTGACCACCAAAGTTGCCAGTTAACTTCAGGATTGCCGAACCGATCCATTAAACAACGTAACTGGTGATAATAGTATTCGGCATTGCCTCCGGTACAATAGCGGTGATATTCGCTATAGCGATCGGGTAATTCATTAAGGAAGCCAAATAGCACCAAGATTTGGGTAAATAAAGACATACCACCGGCAACCATGATGTTCCGAGTCTTAAACCGGCCTTTGAGTTCTCGGAATAATTGGGGGTTGATCTCCCCAATTGCATTCATTAAATCTAGTCTCATCGTCATATATCCTTTATAGGGGGCACAAGGTTAGATCTGTGAATATATAGATATCTGCATATCCAATTACAGATGTTCGTCCTTAGATTAAGATGCTTGTTTATGACCCAGTTTCAGGAAGATGGTTTCTAAGTCTTCCTGAGTGGCGTAAAACTCAGTTACCGGTAAATTCGCGCTCACGAGCGATCGCAATAACTCGGCGCTCTCTTCTGGGGTTCCGTTAAAGTTGACCCGTAAATGACCGGATGAGAGAGTTTCCCATCCATCCACTTGGGAAAATTGTTTAAGTTCTGTAATCAGTGCATCTTGAGATCCCAGGGTTGCGATCGAGATTTGTTGACGACTTAGTCGTTGATACAAATCCTTTAGAGTTGTACTTTCCACTAGGTAGCCCAATTCCATGATTCCCACAGACGTGCAGAGTTCTGCCAAGTCACTGAGGACATGGGAAGAAATTAAAACCGTCATTCCCGCTTCTTGGAGAACTTTAATAATTTCCCGAAACTGCATCCGCGCAATGGGGTCTAATCCCGAAACCGGTTCATCAAGCAATAAAACAATGGGTTCATGGATAATGGTTCGGGCTAGGGAAAGTCGCTGTTTCATCCCCCGCGAGAGAGTGGAAATCTGACTATTACGTTTATTGCCCAGTTGTACCAGTTCTAGCACATCATAGAGGCGTTGCCGACGGCGCGGGTCTTTGAGTTGATATAAGCGGGCAAAATAGTCTAAATAATCCCAAACTGTGAGATCGTCATAAACCGGGAAATCGTCCGGTAGATAACCAATACGCCGTTTTAGGCTGGGGTTAGAATGGTCTCTGAGGAGGCGATCGCCATTAATATAAATCTCACCTGTTGTTGGCTCTTCGGCCGCTGCCAACATACGAATTAAGGTCGTTTTCCCTGCACCGTTGGGGCCAATCAAACCATAGACTTCACCGCGTCCAACTTCTAAATCTAAGTCGTTGACTGCAATATGACGATCAAATTGCTTGGTTAGTCCAGAGGTACGGATTGCCAGTTCTTTTCCCATAATCCCTAATTTAAAGCTTAAGTATCAGCCTAGCCTGTAGGACTGGGATTTGGCAGTATTGTTTCCAGAAGTGTAACCGGTCCACTGAGTAAACAGTTTTATCTAAGTTAAGGTTAACGACCTAGGGGTTGATGGGCGATCAACATCAAATCGGTACATTACCCGACCCTGTAAAGCCTGATGCAACCAAGGGGTATTCGCTGCCAGGGATTTCAGGGTCGTGTTATCTGGAGTCCAAGACACTTGAGGATCGAATACAATTAACTCTGCAGGTTGCCCTACCTCGAAACTTGGTGGCGTTTGATGTAAGCATAAAGCGGGATGGGTACTCAAGCTGCGCCATAATTGCACGGCTGAGAGTTCTCCCGTTTCTACTAATCCTTGCCAGAGTAGAGGTAGAGCTAATTCTAAGCCGATCGCCCCTGCCGGAGCCGTTTCAAAGCCGACTGTTTTTTCTTCATAAGTATAGGGCGTATGGTCAATGGCGATCGCATCGATCGCACCTTGGCTCACCCCCCCAATCAAGGCTTCTCGATCTTCAGGATTGCCCAAAGGAGCCATTAAGCGGAAACTTGGATCATAGGGAATCAAGTTATACACAAAGTCTGCTCGCTGTCCAGATGAACGGCGATCTCCATGATGAGGGGAGGAAATGGACTCCGTATCCAATAATAAATGCATCCAACTGGTACTTGCAGTGACCGGAAGTCCACCCTCCTTTGCCTCTTGAATTAACTGTACAGACCGTGCAGTAGACACTCGCATGACATGGACATGGGTTTGGGTTTGGGCGACCAATTCTAGAAGTGCCGCCAATGCTGCGGTTTCGGCAGCGGCGGGAATTCCGGGTAAGCCTAACTGGGTAGACATCAGGCCTTCGCGCATTACCCCATTGGTGGCTAAATCTACTGCCAGCGGCCAGATGGCTACCGGTTTTCCTAACGGCCCGGCATATTCTAATAATCGTCGTAAGAGGAGTAAATTGGCGATCGCTAGGCCATCACTAAACCCCACCACACCCACACTAGCTAACTCCGCCAACTCATTCATCTGTTGCCCTTTTGCTCCTTGGGTAAGCGCCCCCCAAAAGGAGAGTTGTACCCCCAGAGACTGAGGCGCTTTCCCTGTCAGCAGAGATACAGTTGCTGGGTTATCGATAGGTGGGTCAGTCGTCGGCAATACACCCACCCGAATAAATCCCCCGGCTCTAGCTGCACAGACTAAAGACTCCAGGGTTTCCCGCTCTTCAAACCCCGGCTCCCCACTTTGACTATATAGATCTACCAATCCCGGTGCGACGATCAATCCCTGGCCATCATGCACTTCAGTTTCTGGAGGATAGCGATCGATGGACGCACCTATGGCTTTAAGTTTGCCATGATCTAACCATACATCTTGAATCTGGTCAGTTTGGGCGATGGGATCGATCGCCCGCACTTGTTTAAGCAGCGTACTCATCAGAAAAATTGGGTCGGAAACCCCGCCCTGGAAGGGCGGCTTAACTAAACATAGGCTACCACAATTACATCTTAGGTACTACAATGTGAGAAACCCTTTGACTCGCACATGGAAAGAGCATTTAAGCTTCGATTTTACCCAACTTCTTTCGAGATATGATTTTGGCATCATCACGCCGCTCTAACCTCTCTCAACACATTGATTTTCCGGTTGTCCTCTGGTCGGGTCAACCCAGTCCCCGCAATTTTCCAGCGAATGTTTATCCCTTTCGCGCCAATAGTCATTTTCTCTATTTTGCTGGTCTCTCCATTCCCCGCGCAGCGATTCGTTTAGATCGGGGCAAGCTAGAATTATTTGTGGACGATCCTGCCCCGGGTTCGGTATTATGGCATGGCCCGGAACCGACTGCGGCTCAATGGGCAGAACAAATGGGTGCTGATGCCTATTATCCCTTAGCTGCTTTAGCTGAGAGAGCCGAAGATGCCGCAACGCTACTGGTGCAAGATTGGGCAACTCGCCAGCAACAAATGCAGTGTTTGGGTCGTTCTGTATCTCCTCTGGAGGGTCAAGATTTAGAGTTAGCTAAGGCAGTGGTTGAGTTGCGTCTGTGCCATGACGAACTGGCTTTATCAGAAATTCGGCAAGCAGTTTCGGTGAGTGTGGAAGCGCACTTAACCGGGATGAAGGGGACAGCCAAGGCTAGTACGGAGGCTCAGGTGCGATCGCTCATTGAAAGCGTATTTATTGCCCATGAAATGACTCCAGCCTATTCAAGTATTGTCACGGTTCATGGAGAAATTCTACATCACGATCGCTCTGCTCATCCCTTAACTCCTGGAGATTTATTGCTCGTGGATGCAGGAGCCGAAACTCTGGGGGGATGGGCATCTGATATTACCCGCACTTGGCCGGTGAATGGGCAATTTTCCCCCACTCAACGGGCAATTTATGAGGTCGTTTTAGCTGCCCACGATCGCTGTATTGCTCAAGTCAAACCCGGTCAAGAATACGAGGAAATCCACTTAGAGGGAGCCTTGGCCATGGCAGAAGGATTAGTGGATTTAGGCATTTTAATTGGAAATCCAGAAACCTTAGTAGAACAGGATGCCCATGCCCTCTTTTTTCCCCATGGAATTGGTCATTTATTGGGTTTAGATGTCCATGATATGGAAGATTTGGGTGATTTAGCGGGTTATACTCAAGGACGCAAAAGGAGCGATCGCTTTGGCTTGCAGTTTTTGCGATTAAATCGTCCTCTCCAACCAGGAATGGTCATTACCATTGAACCCGGATTTTATCAAGTTCCAGCGATTTTAGATAATCCCCAATTCCGCCATCAATATGATAAACTTGTTCAATGGGAAAAGCTTGCTCAGTTTAAAGATGTACGCGGGATTCGCATTGAAGACGATGTATTAGTTACAGACCAAGGGTCAGAGATATTAACAGCACAATTACCAACGACTCCAGACCAGATTGAACAAGTGATGATTAACTAGCCATAGGCTTATTTGCCTGCACCAAAGGTTCCAATTGTTTATCAATGCGGCGAATATGATTCACAAACCAATCGAGTAAATTGCGTTGCACTTGATCTGCAACGAGATCGAAATTTCGATTCATTTCAATATCACTCTTAATCTGGGTCAACATCTGCACAAAACTCTGATGGGCATTTTTATTGTCACAAGCTACAGGACACTGATAATTATTCATACAACCTTCTTCATACCGAAAATGAACGGCTACATAGCCATCGAGCATTTTCAAAATACTTTTAATTTCTCGGTTCGATTTTTTCGTCTTCAAGCCTTCTAGCAATCGATCCATTTCATCTAGCAACTGTTGATGTTGAATATCTAATAAGGGAATTCCAATTTCGAGAGAATCTGTCCAAGTTCGTGGCATAATCCACCTCTTTAGGCTTAAATAGGAAAAGAATTCAAACCGATTCTAACATGACTCACAGGACTGAAAGTTGATCAGATAATAAAGATTTCTCTAAAGTCCTGATATAGGGTATAGGAAACAACATTTGTTTTGGACTAATACCGTAATTACTCCGGATTAGTCTAGGGTGCAGTAGAAAAAAATCAATAACCCGAAGAAACAACAAAACAGAATTTCTATGACTTCTATTTCTTCCTGGTTTGCTGAAAGCACACCGGCCAAAATTTCTCGTAAACGGCTCCCTCAAACCCTAGTAATCATTCTGATTTTTACTAGTATGTTCACAGCGTATACTTGGAAATTAGCCGAACTGCAAATTATTCGGGGGAAAGAAAATCGAGAACGAGCAGATAGTAATCGCATTCGCCAAATGCCCGTCCCCTCAGACCGGGGTAATATTTTCGATCGCCAGGGAAAAATTCTAGTCTCTAATCGTCTCTCTCGGTCGGTTTATCTTTGGCCCAAAGAGCGATCGCCAGAAGAATGGGAAATTCAAGCGCAACAGTTAGCAACCGTTCTTAATATCTCCCCAAAAGAAATTATCGATCAACTCGCAGCCGATCATTATCAATCTCGCCTACCGATTCGCATTTACCGCAATTTGAGCTTAGAAGAATTTACGGCTCTCTCCGAATTTAATCTGGTTGGGGTAGAAATTCGCTCAGAATCGAATCGTCTCTATCCCCATGGAACCTTAGCCAGCCATGCGATCGGTTATGTAGGAGAAGCCACCCATGAAGAACTCGACGCTAACCCAGATTATCCGATGGGGATGATTGTGGGCCAAATGGGGGTAGAACGGCTAGCCAATGAGCAACTCAAAGGTCAATGGGGTGGCCGGTTGGTAGAGGTGAATGCTAAGGGGGAAGAGTTACGAGAATTGGGCTTATATGAATCTCGGTCTGGGGATTCAGTGCAGTTAACCTTAGATCTAGACTTGCAAAAGGCCGCTGAACAGGCTTTAAGAAACCGTCGGGGTGGAGTAGTAGCATTGGATGTTAAAACAGGTGGAGTATTGGCCATGGCTAGTGGCCCGACGTTTGACCCACAAATTTTTACCCGTCGGGTGACTCCTGAGGATTGGGAAGAGTTACAAGGAGAAGATCAACCCTTTTTGAATCGCGCTCTACAGGGTTATCCTCCAGGAAGTACATTTAAGATTGTGACCGCAGCCGCAGGGATGGAGTCGGGGAAGTTTAGTCCCTATTCGATGTTAATGACTTCTGCTTATATTACAGTAGGCGGAATTCAATTCCATGAACATAGCGGTGGGTATGGGGTGATTGGGTTTCGGGATGCCCTGGCTTACAGTAGTAATACCTTTTTCTATAAGGTGGGTATGGAAGCCGGGGTCAAGGCGATCGCCGAATGGGCCGAAAAGATGGGCATTGGCAAAACTACCGACTTAAGTCTCTTGGGGTTAGAGGGAGGACGGAATGGTTCTGTGCCGACTCCCGAACAAAAGCAAGACCTCTATGGTGAGCCTTGGTATCCCGGAGACACGGTGAGTATGTCCATTGGTCAGGGTTTGGTTTTAGCGTCTCCCTTAGAGTTAGCCGTAATGATCGGTAGTATTGCTAATGGTGGAATGCGGGTCAAACCCCATCTATTGGCTTCGCAAACCAATACCCAGACCATGCAACCAGAACCGACGGGATTATCTCCAGACACCATAGCGGCCATTCGCGAGGGTTTAGTGGCTGTGGTGCAAAAGGGGACGGGACGAGGGATGAATGATGGTTCGATTCCTTTGACGGCTGGAAAAACAGGGACTTCGGAGGTGTTGGGACAACAGTCCCATGCGGTGTATGTCGGATATGGCCCCGTCAGCGATCCCCAAGTGGCGATCGCCGTAGTAGTGGAAAATGGCGGTTATGGTGGTAAAACCGCTCTACCGGTGGCTCAAGCGATTTTTCAGGCTTATTTCCGCCAGTAGAGCAGGAGAAATTGTTAACCTAGAGAAGATATCCTTTGAGTCACGAAAGATGAGTAGTCAGGAAGGAAAGGCGATCGTTAATGAATTCAAAACCCAGATATTTATTTTGGGTGGGTTTGTCACCCTTTTCTGGGTAGTCGAGATTGTAGATCTGCTCTTTTATAGCGGAGGGCTAGATCAATACGGCATTTTGCCGCGCAATATTATCGGTTTGCGAGGTATTCTCTGGTCTCCGTTCTTGCATGGTAATCTTCCCCATTTAATCGCCAATACAGCTCCCTTTTTAATGTTGGGATGGTTGGTGATGTTGCAAGAAACCAGCGATTTCTTTTGGGTAACAGCCATTACCATGTTAGTGGCTGGTAGTGGAGTTTGGCTATTTGGGTCCCCAGCGTTTCATATTGGCGCAAGTAGTTTAATTTTTGGCTATTTGGGGTTTTTACTCTTTCGCGGCTTGTTTGAACGCAATTTTTCCTCAATCTTTCTTTCCCTAGTCGTAGGTTTTTTCTATGGCGGTCTCATTTGGGGCGTGCTTCCCGGACAACCTGGGATTTCCTGGGAAGGTCACTTGTTTGGACTCATTGGAGGTGTGCTAGCTGCTCGCTTTTTAGCCAAGCGTAAACACAGCACTTCGCATGGTAATAGGTAATGGTCGATCTGAGCATCCCCCCTATTCCCTATCTTCTCTAAGGTAGTCCCGAAATCCGTCTGCTCTCAACGGTTTGCTGAAGTAATAGCCTTGACCGTAGTCACAACCTAAGCGTTGTAAAAACGCCTGCTGTTCGGCCGTTTCGATCCCTTCGGCGATCGATTTCAAGCCCAGTCCATGGGCCATTGCCAGAATGGTTGTCACTAGAGATACGGCTTCAGGGTCTTCAGGAATTTCCCGAATAAAAGAGCGGTCAATTTTTAAAACTTGGAACGGATAGCGCTTGAGACTACTCAAAGAAGAATATCCTGTTCCAAAATCGTCAATCGCTAATCGAATCTGATGATCGTGTAATTGGTTGATTAATTCTTTGGCATGGGGAATATCTTCCATCAGCAGCCGTTCTGTAATTTCTAATTCTAAGCAATCCGTACTAATTTGATGACGCTCGATAGTGGCTAAAATCTGCTTGATAAAATTAGATTCCCGGAATTGACGTGGGGATAAATTAACGGCCACCCAAAGGTGAGAAGGGCGTAATCCTTGCCATTTTACTACTTCTGCACAGGCTTGATCCAAAGCCCAATCACCTAAGTCTACAATTAATCCAGTTTCTTCGGCAATGGGAATAAATTGATCTGGACTCACTTGACCGAGTTCTGGGTTTGACCATCGCATCAAGGCTTCTGCTCCCACGACTAATCCAGATGTGAGTTCAATAAAAGGTTGATAGACCATATATAATTCATTCTGGGAAATCGCATGGTGCAGATGTTTTTGTACCAGGGTGCGTGTTTGTACTTGCTGATTAATTTGAGGCGTAAAAAAACGAAAAGTATTTCGTCCTTCATTTTTGGCTTCATACATAGCAGAATCAGCATGTTTCATCAGCATCGTACCATTGAGTCCATCATCGGGATATAGGGTAATGCCAATGCTAACGGAAATAAAAATTTCTTCTCCTTGAACATCAAAGGGAGTCTTAAAGGCATGTAAGATGTTATGGGCGATATTTTCGGGATCATACAGAGATGCAAGATTAGGGAGAAGAATTAAGAATTCATCACCACCTAATCGAGCTAAGGTATGACTTTTCTGGATACACAGCAGTAATCTTTGTGCTACTTCTTGAAGTAAACGATCGCCGAGTTCATGACCTAAGCTTTCATTGATTTGCTTAAAATGATCGAGATCCAAAAGTAATATAGCAACCTTATTTTCTTTCTGCTCTGCTTGAGTAATGGCCTGTTGTAGGCGATCGCGAACTAAGATGCGATTGGGTAAAGCTGTTAAGGTATCATAATTAGCATGATATTCTAACAGGGCTTCATTTTGCTTGCGTTGGGTAATATCTTCTTTGACTGCAACAAAATGGGTGATTTTCCCTTCAAGATTTTTAATAGGAGAAATTGAAGCATGTTCCCAAAACACATGACCATTCTTGCGTCTATTCTTAAATTCTCCATACCATTCTTGTCCTGATGCGATCGTCTCCCACATAATTTTATACTCTTGATCGCTAGTATGACCAGATTTCAAAACTCTTGGATTTTTACCTTGCACTTCTGCGGCAGTATAGCCGGTAATTTTTTCAAATTTCGGATTGACATATTCAATGTTTCCTTGAGCATCTGTAATGACGATAGAAGCAGGACTTTGTTCGGAAGCTTGATAGAGAATTTGTAATTTCTCTTGAGCTTGTTTGAGCCTGGTAATATCAATCAATGAAACCAGGTGTGCCATTTCCTCTTCCCAAGGTATCTCTACTGCTTTCACTTGTAGAATTACAGGAACTTGTCCCGATTTTTCTAGCACAATTTCTGTGGTTTTTCCCGATGTATCTACAACCAGGTAAGTGCCTAATAAATCTTCTTTCTTCTGGTTGAGTAAATCTTCAGCTACCGGATTTGCGAAAACGATTTTACCGTTTTGGTTTAAGATAACTAATCCATGAATATGGGTGGTAATAATATTTTTGATTCGTTGTTCACTTTGACGGAGTTGTCGATCCGCTTGATAGCGATCGCTAATATCTGTGTAAACTGCGATTATCCCGCTGAATTTACCACTGACATCCAACATGCGATTAAGTTTAACCTCAAACCATCGTTTGCCTTTCTGAGTCAATAATTCAGTTTCATAACGCTGCTCCAACTGATCGGTGTCCATAAAATTTAGCACCTGTTCATTGAGCCAAGGGAGTTCTAGTTGAATCGGGTCTAGACTATAATAAAGAGAGCCAGGAACAGTTAAGTCAGTAAAGGTACGAGCAGCCGCTGAATTTAAGTTAACGATTTTGTTCTTCCGATCGAGTAGAAATACGGGATCGCTGAGACTTTCAAATAAGGTTAAATATTTATTTTTAATATTTGCCAGATTACGATTTTCTTCTTGTAACTCTACAATAGCTTTATTGGTATTCTGACTTATCCATTCTCCACAAACCCCCAGTTCAATCTGGTCAAAAAAACGATGGATAAATAACCGATATTTCTGACATTGGTCAGGTTGAAACTCTCCGATTTCAATTAAGTCGAGATAGGATTGTCGATAATATTTAAATAATCCCAGAAATAATTCTATGGTAATTCCCCGACTGCGATGACGTTGCGCTTCGACTATGCCAAACCCACTACTGATATCTGGCATTTTCGGGAGATGGGGACTTAATTCTTGAATCCCAAAATTTTCGGCGATCGCCTGAATCAGAGGTGTGGATAGGCCACAAATCGAGACTCGCCAAGCTTCAGCTAAGGTTGAGGTATAGGCAGCATAACCTTGTTGCTTGGCATAGTGTAATATTTGATGTATCAACCACGCTTCATGACTGGCAATCAAATCAGATAGGGGTTGAAAAGGATTCTCAGAAGAGCTATACCAGTTTGCATTATTCATAGGTTATTGAAGAGAGGCTAATCTTCTCTAGCATCTACTCCATTAGTTCATGGAGGAATCTAGAGTCTTTAACCTCCAAATGACCACTTCTTGAACTATTGTAAATCTAGTCCAGTAATAACGAGTTGCTTATGTTTCACTTTGTTACAGTCAACCCATATAGACTATAGCAGGAGCCAGAAATCCCTTTTCTCAGAAAAAAGATCGCCCAATCCTATCGATCTCTTACACTAATTCAATCTGACAATCGTCTCCAATCATAAACCGTAGAGCTGTTGGACGACGAGGGGCAACATTTAAGCGAGCGCGTCTACCTACCACACTATCCACAATGCGTTGTGGGATATTTTCTAAGGTTGCTTCTCCTAAAATCACGCTGTGTTCAATATCGACTTCTGTTAAGGTTGTGCTATTAGCAATACTACTATAGGGGCCAATGAATGTATTTTCGATATGACAATTCTCCCCAATAGCAACAGGACCACGAATAGTGCTATTAATTACTGTTGTCCCTTTGCCAATTTTCACACGACCAATCACTTGACTTTGAGGATCGATCATTCCTTTAACCTCTGATTCTAAGCGGGTATCGAGAATAATGCGATTGGCTTCCAAAAGATCGTCTTTTTTCCCGGTATCTAACCACCATCCTTCGATCTGACGCGCTTCTACCTGTGTTTTGCGATCGATTAAGACTTGAATGGCATCCGTAATTTCGAGTTCACCCCGTGGCGACGGTTGGATACTGGCGATCGCCTCATGAATCGCCTCAGAAAAGAAGTAAATCCCCACCAGCGCTAGATTTGAGGGTGGGTCTTTCGGTTTTTCCACTAGCTTTAAGACTCTTCCGCGATCGTCTACTTGGGCGACCCCAAAGGCACTGGGATTAGAGACGGTACGCAGTAAAATTAGCCCATCTAAGCTGTTTTCTTTAAATTGGGTCAAAAATTGGGTTAAATCACTTTCAATAATGTTATCGCCCAAATACATAACGAATGGGTCGTTTCCTAGAAAGGACTGCGCCACCTTTACGGCATGGGCCAGACCGGCGGGTTTCTCCTGCAAAATATAGGTGATTTTTGCGCCAAACTGTTCCCCATTCCCAGTGGTTGCTTTCACCTCTTCTCCAGTTTCGGGACTAATAATAATGCCAATATCGGTGATGCCTGCGGCCACAATCCCTTCAATCCCATACCATAAAATCGGTTTATTGGCCACCGGAACCAATTGCTTTGCGCCCGTATAAGTAATGGGACGTAAGCGAGTGCCTTTACCACCAGATAAAATAAGTGCTTTCATGATTAATTTAGAGAAGAAAAAAATTCAGTCTTACAGCCCATAATAACTAGAAATTTTCTTAATTATTCTATTGAATCGTCTACTGGTTTGCTTCCAGAAGCTTGGCTTCTTCAAAATCAAGGGACATTGCTCAGGATTTTCAAGAAATCGATAGTGTAAGAAAATATCTCTATATCTGATATCAACATCTTCACCCTGAACTAATCTTGTAAATTCAGTTGATGAATAACCCATGTAATGAATTCGATGAATAGGTTTCAAACCCTCTTGGTTATACAGAACTTGATTGACGTTAACAAATGGATCTGAGTTGGCACAGTTCCCTGTTCGGTCTTTACCATCTGAACTAAGAGTAAAGTTAAATAGCGGACGCTCAGATCTAAGTGTCATATAGTTAAACAAAAATGCATCATCCCACCACCCTTGATTGTTAACCCAAGCTGCTTCACCTTGATTCGTAATTTTATCTTGTAAAGTAGCAAGCTCCTCAACTCCAAAAATACCATGCTTTGATCCCCAAAAGCTAGAACAATGAAGTCCGGGACGTATTTGTGATTCTGTAAAGAGGCCGGTCGATTCAATTAGCTGAATATTTAATGCTGTTTGTGATTGTGATTTAGCATTTTCCCAATCATCAAAAACAAAATCAAACATTTCCAACTTTTCAAAAACTGCTGTAACGGGTTTCATTGCCAAACTATCACAGTCAAAGAAAACAAATTTTTTGAAAATTCCATCAAAGGCAGCAAATTTTCGATGTAATTTTCCGCGATACCATCGAGGATGTGATTCTCTAGATTTTTGTGATTCTGGGTGAGATTCAACAAATTCACGAGCAAAGTTTTCCCATCGATTGATTGATTCTGAATTTCTAAACAAAGTTATATTTGGGCGTATATCAACCTCTTTTTGGACTTTCTCAATGTGTTGATCAAAAGGAATAACACATATTGGTATACTGGAATCAACATTAACTCTAATACTATTTAGAAGGGCAATGAGTTGATCGTATACCCTATCATTAGCAAGTGTATAAATTCCAAATGATTCCACAGTTGTACCTCGCTTATCACCGACAGAAAATTTTGGAGTCAAATAAAATAAACTTTCGTTTTAATATTACTCATGAAATCACCCCTAATTGACTAACTTGTCAGCATATTCAGCTAGCATTTTGCGTAAACTTTGCCGCCAATGGGGGGCAGGTGTTCCCAGAAGATCGGCTAGTTTTTGGCCAGAAAGCACCGAGTAAGCGGGACGTTTTGCGGGAGTCGGATATTGATCGGTGGTAATGGGAAGCACTTGTTTAATGTTTAGGGGAATTCCCAACAGTTGGGCTTCTTCAAAAATAGCGATCGCAAAATCATACCAACTGGTCACACCCGCATTTGTGTAATGATAAATACCTGCTGTTTCCGAGTTCAGCTTGGGAATCAATTGGGCGATCGCTCCGGCTAAATCCACTGTCCAGGTTGGCGAACCCACTTGATCGTACACCACGCGCAGTTCTTCCCGCTCTTTACCCAGGCGCAACATGGTTTTGACAAAGTTACCCGTCATCCCGTTTCCATACACCCACGCAGTTCTGAGGATGGCAAAAGTTGCGCCACTCTCTTGCACCACCTGTTCGCCCCGCAACTTGGATCGCCCATAGGAACTCAGAGGGTTAGTCCGATCGGTTTCCCAATAGGGTTGATTTTTACCTCCATCAAACACATAATCCGTGGAAATATGGATTAACTGAGTCCCAGAAGCGGCTGCTAAACGGGCTAATTGTCCTGGAACTTCTCCATTCACTTGCATGGCCAAATCGGCATCCTCTTCGGCTTTATCCACTGCGGTATAGGCGGCTCCATGCACCACAATATCCGGCTGCAAATCTTGCCAAAAGGATTCCACCTGGTCAAACTCCGTTAAATCGAGTTCATTGCGATCGATTCCTTTGACCTCTCCCAAGGGTTTTAACAGCGTGACCAACTCTTGGCCCAATTGCCCTTGGGCCCCGGTTACCAAAATTTTGGTCATGAATATACCTCAGCGTCTGACAATAGCTTACCAGCCTGGTCTTTAGCTGATAAAGTCGGTTCTAGCCCTTCAATTTGCCAATCAATGCCAATATCGGGATCGTTCCACAGGATGGAGCGCTCATGCTGGGGAGCATAGTAATCACTGGCTTTATACAGCACCTCTGCTATCTCCGACAGCACCACAAACCCATGGGCAAATCCAGGCGGAATCCATAACTGGCGATGATTTTGGGCACTTAACAAACAACTAACCCACTGGCCAAAATAGGGGCTGCTTTTGCGGATATCCACGGCCACATCTAAAATTTCGCCGACCGCAGCACGGACGAGTTTACCTTGGGCTTGTTGAATTTGGTAATGCAGGCCCCTTAACACTCCCTTCACGGAGCGAGAATGGTTATCTTGGACAAACTCCACAGATTGACCGGTAATTTCAGCAAAGCGTTTGTGATTATAGCTTTCAAAAAAGAATCCGCGATCGTCTCCAAAAACTTTGGGTTCTAGGATCAGAACATCGGGAATTTTTGTTGGAATACACTGCATAAGATGATTAGAGAGGCAATAGGAAATCGGCAATAGGGAAGCAAGAGGTAATCAGTTATTTTATTCCTGTTTACCTCCTCATCTTGGGGATTTAACGAACAGTTTCTAAGCTGCGGATTTTGGTGTCAAACTTATCGGTTAACAGACTTAAAATAGTCCGTTTGCGGACTTTAATATTGGCACTAATATCCATCCCGGCTTGCAAATCGAGTTGCTTATCATTAACCGTGAAATACTGTTTATCCAATTGAATGGTTGCCGGGAATGCATAGAATGGGCGCACTTGAGTCGGCTCTAGGGCATCTGAGCCAATCCAAGTCAGAGTTCCTTTAATGGTGCCAAACTCAGAAGAGGGGAAAGAGGAGACATCTAACTCCACTTGCATCCCTTCATCCACAAAGCCAATATCCTTGTTTGGGATATAAACTTCAGCAATCAAGGCATCATTAGGCACAATCGATAATAGGCGCTCTGTGGCTTGAGCAACATGTCCCGTACCCGCTTGTAAATCAAATACCACTCCACTGACGGGCGCTCGTAGTTCTTGATAACCCAGAGCCTGTTGAGCTTTGATCAGTTCTCCTTCGACTTCAGCTAACCGTTTTTTGGTCTCAATTTTAGCGCGCGCCAGTTGGGAATCGATCTCGGCAATCCGGCGTTGGTTATCGGCCACCCTAGTTAAAATATCCTTAGCAGAAATGGCGATCGCGTTGGATACGGCTTCTTGAGATTGGGCTTTTTCCACCCGCAACCGTTGTTCCTCAAGCTCGAGTTGTTCAATTTCCCCTTCTCTAGCGAGCAACTCGTCCTGATAGCGTAGCACTTCCTGTTCTTGGCGATCGTATTGGAGTTGGGACAGGGCCCCTTCTTCAACTAAGGGCCGAATGCGGCCTAGGGTTTTCTCATTAATCGCTAGGGTTTCTTGGGTTTTTTGAATTCGATTGGAGATGGCACTGACTTGGCGTTGGGTGCGGTTAATCTGTTTGTCCAACTCAGCAATTTCCAACCGAGCTGCTTCTACCCTCGATTGATACTCAGCCCGCGAAGCACTTAGGAGTCGGTCTTGGTTACTATTAAAGGCGCTACTGACCGCTTGATTTGGGTTATAGCCATCGAGTTGAGCATTAAAGTATTCGTTTTCTGCCAACAGGGTTTGGCGCAAACTGGCCAAAGAGGCTAACTCAGGAGGACCACTTTGGATATTTCCACCTGAAAGAATGCGATCGTAAATCTCTATTTCTTCTTTGAGAGTAATTTCTTGCTTGGTCAGCGATTCAATATCTGCTTGGGGAGCGGTAGGGTCAAAGGTAATTAACAGTTCTCCTTCTTGTACCACATCCCCATCTTCGATCAAGATTTCCCGCACCATGCCACTGGTGGGGGATTTCACTTCATTGACCGATCCTTCGGGTTCGAGTTGTCCTTGGGCAGGAACGGCCTGTTCTATTTCGGCGATCGCCGCCCAAGCAATTCCCGACGACGTAATCAACAGGAGCAGCCACACCAGGACTTGAGACCAAATCACCGGCCGCTCCAGCAATATCGGTTGTTCGATATAGGTTTCTGTGTATCTCGGTTGCGTTTTCATTTGAGTAATGAGTAATTAGGGAATAGGGAATAGGGAATAGGGAACAGGGAATGGGTTCTCCTCCATCTCCGTGTCACCGTGTCACCGCGTCACCGCGTCTACAACTGGGAGTCCTGTTGCTCAAACAGACAGTAATACCGTCCTTTGAGAGCCATCAGTTCAGCATGGGTTCCCTGTTCAACAACGGAACCTTGATCCATCATAATAATTACATCTGCATTCCGCACCGTCGTTAAGCGGTGCGTAATAAAGAAGACCGTTTCTCCTTTGAACGTTTGGGCCAGATTTTGGCACACTTGCCGCTCACTATCATAGTCTAGGGCAGAGGTGGCTTCGTCAAGAATCAGCAGGCGAGGTCTTTGAAGGACCGTACGGGCGATCGCGATCCGTTGCCTCTGTCCCCCCGATAAATTCGCCCCCCGCTCGCCCACAACCGTGTTATATCCTTGGGGCAAGGACATAATAAACTCGTGAGCTACCGCCACTTTCGCTGCTTCGATAATTTCCTGCTCCGTAGCATCGGGGTTCGCCAAAGCAATATTTTCTTGCACCGAACCATTAAACAACAGCGTATCTTGGAGAACCACCCCAATTTGCCGACGCAGGGAGTACAGTTCCACCTTACTCACATCTAAATGGTCTACCAAGATACGGCCAGAACCAGGTTCATATAACCGTTGCAGCAGCTTCATCAGCGTCGATTTACCGGAACCACTTTGGCCGACAATTCCCACAAACTGTCCTTGGGGAAAGTCTAAATTCACATTCATCAATTGCCAGGTATTCGCGCTGGCAAACCGGAAGGACACATCTTCATACTTCACATGGCCATGAATAGGAGGCATGGAAATATTGGAACGGTTCGCTTCATCGGCTTCTGGATTGGCATCAAGAACATCAGAGAGTCGTTCAATCGATAGTCCAGTTTCCTGGAAGCTTTGCCACAGTTGAATCAGGCGCAATAGAGGAGAGGTGGTATACCCGGCAATAATCCGAAACGCGATTAACTGTCCTAGGGTAAAGGGGTTATCAGTCGAGGCAGTGGTTAGGACCATTTGCGCCCCAAACCAGAGAATCAATAGCCCAGAGAGTTTATTCAGAAATCCACTAATGGAACCAGCAGTACTAAAGGTGAGAACGGAGCGAAACCCCGATTTAATATATTTGGCGTACCGTTCTTGCCATTGCCAGCGGGATTTTAGCTCAATATTCTGGGCTTTTACCGTTTGAATCCCAGATAGCACTTCCACCAGATAGGATTGCACGTCAGCGTAGCGTTCGGCTTTGTGGCGCAGTTGGCGGCGGACAATGGGCGAAGCAACGATGGTTACCAGGGCAAACAGGGGAACAGTAGCCAGAGCAACGAGGGAGAGCTGCCAGCTATAGACGAACATCACCGCAATGTAGACGACGGAGAAGACGGCATCGAGAACAACGGTGAGGGCTGTTCCGGTAAGAAACTGACGGATATTTTCTAATTCGTTAATCCGGCCAGCCAGTTCCCCAACCCGTCGGCGGTCAAAGTATTCTAGGGGTAGCCTGAGCAAGTGGGCAATGACTTCTGAGCCGAGTCCCAGGTCAATACGGTTGGTGGTATCGACAAAGAGATAGGTTCTCAGCAGGGTGAGAATGGCTTCAAAGATCGCTACTCCCAGAAGGAACAGCCCTAAAATATCCAGGGTCTCGATACTGCGTTGCACCAGTACTTTATCGATAATCACCTGGGTGATCAGGGGGTTCGCCAGACCAAAAAGCTGAACAAAGAATGAGGCGATGAAAACTTGTAGCAGGATACCCCGATATTTAATCAGGGCAGGAACAAACCAACTGAGGCCAAATTTTTCCCGTTGTCTGTCTGGGGGGGACTGGAGCAGCAGCACTTGTCCTTGAACTACTCCCCATTCTTCGGCAAAGTCGGCAACTCGCCTGCGGGTAATGCCTTTTTCGGGCACTGCCATGACCACTTCCCGTTCGTTGATCCGGTAGAGGATGGCGAAGCTTTGGCCCCAGGGAATCATGGCGGGGCCTTTGATACGGTTGATGGATGCGGCGGGCAGTTGTACCATTTGTGCCTGTAGTCCCATCATTTCGGCGATCGCCCCACAAACCGTTAAGGAGATTTGCCCAACACTTCGCAGTTGATTTTCTAGGACTTTGCGAATCACATCCCGACGGAAAGAGACTCTCATGAACTGGCTCAACATCTTAAAGCAGGCCATGGGGGCCTCAATTTCTCCTTTACCGCGCACAAAGGGGTAGGAGATGCGATCGTCATTGCCTTGTTCGAGTTCGGGGATCTTTTCTGGGGCGCGACTGATATCGAGTCCACTGTCTTCCTTTTCTAGGCGTTCCCTGATCGGAGTCGAAGGGACGGCTTTCGGAGATAGGGGAGATGGGGAGATGGGAGAATGGGGGGGAGGTGAGGAGGGCGCGAGGATCTCTTGCGTCTCTTGGGTTTGTTGGAATCGTTCAACGCCGAGTAATCTGGCTCCCCATCTCCCTTTAATGGGCAGTCTTTGATTGGGCTGTTCAGCTAAGGTATCGAGGGGAATATTGGAGCCAGAGGTAAAGTCTCCTACGGTTCCACTACTCACGAGCCATAGGCGTGAGGGGTTTAGGGTATTAATTAAATCCCTGACTTGCAGGTTGCCAGACGGGAGGTTAACAGCGGTGGTATTGGCGATCGCCTTAAACGTCAGTTCTTTTAAGTCGGCCGTGCCATCAGCTTGTCTTGCTAGTTCTGCACTGAGCAGTTCAAAGACTTCACTGATGGAGATTTGTTGACCAATAGCTTCTCGAAATTGCGGTTCTTGATCGATTAAGCGGAGAAAGTCTTGGGCATCTAAAGTAATACAAATAACTTCCGTGGAAGCGAGGGCTGTTTCACACCCACTCTGGCGCAACAAACTCGTCCATCCCATTACTTCTCCAGGTTCGGCACGTTTTAAGCTCACCGTGGTTTGTCGCCGTTGGTCATAGCCTAAAATTCGCACTTGACCTTGATAGAGGATTGAGACTTGAGCGGGGACTTTTTCCCGGATTAGAATCGGTTGCCCGATCGCATAGCGCAGCAGTTTACATCCAGAGGTCAGTTGCTCTAGAGTTCTGGGATTAAGCTGATCAAAGGGATGGACTTTAGCTAAAAATCCTTGGATTTGAGAAGGCGAGACAGCTTGAGTCATATCAATTAGAAATTAAAAATTAGAAATTAAAAATTGGGTTTCATCGGTTTTCTGGTTCGTCAGATGACCAGAGGGAGCGGATGGGCCCTAGTTTTTGGACTTCTTCTCGCATCCAGAGTTCAAATAATTCATCAATTAACTGTCGTCTCATCGCATCATCAAATTTGGCAGGAATGAATTTTTCCAATCGGACGATAACATACCATTCTCCTAAATTTCGGGGCGGCCAGAGTTGAGCTGGCTGGGAAATCGAGAGCAGTTTGGCCAGGATGGGGTGAGGAGTCGAGACGGAGACCGGCCCTAAAACGCCTCCCGTATGAGCTTCAGGCCCTTGGGAGTATTCGCGGGCTAGATTGGCAAAACTTTCTTCTTCTTCTTGAATCCGAAAGTAGATTTCTTGGGCTAATCCCAGGTCTTTGGTGCGAATCAGGGAATATACGACCTGATCGAGGTGAGTTTTGCGACTGAGAAAGTAGGATTCAACTTTATTGCCCCAATTGGCTTGTTTAAATTTTTCGATCAGCAGGGGACGGATGGACACTTCTTGGAATTGTTCGGCACTCATGCCTTGATTTTCCAGCCAAGCTGCTTTGTCTTCTGGGGTGGTGAACTTCAGTTGACTGTGGACGGATTTGAGGGCAGCTTCAATTTCTTCGGGGGTGCAAGAGAAATCGGCGATCGCCCGATCAATGACTAATCCGCGCACCACATGGGGCATTAATTGATAACGGGTGAGCAGTGTTAAAATTTCATTCGTTTGAATGACTCGGTTGCCGACTTGTAGAATTTCTACCATTGGTTCTCATCAATAAGCGATCGCAGTTAAATTAGATTTGGCCTGTTTCCTTATCCCCCCTCCTGTCTATGGGACAGTTTCCGCAAGCGGACATGAACAGGTTAATGGAATTGGGCGCTTCCCGTGAAGGGCAAAACCCTTTAGTTTTTTTTAATGATACAGACTTCCAAAATAGGATAGCATCCCGATCACGATTCAGCGCGAATTTGGGCAGGGGATAGGGAGATGGACGAATGAGGATACGCGGTGACGCGCCGAGATTCCCTATTCCCCATCCCCCATTTTATCCCGACGCTCTAAACTCTCCTGTGCCTTTTCCTGGCAGGTGTGTAATACTGGATCGTCGGGTTGCATCCCTAAAGCGCGATCGCACACTTCAAGAGCTTCGCGATCGCGTCCTAAATTCAACAGGGAAATCGCCTTGTTTTTCCAAGCTGCATAAAAACTCGGTTCTAGATTCAGCGCCTGTTCAAAACTTGCCAAGGCTAACTCAAAGTTGTGCAACTGAAACTGAGCCATTCCTCGGTTATACCAGGTTTGCTCATCGTTAGGGTTAACCGTTATTGTGCGATCGTAGGCCGCGATCGCCTGTTCAAATTTCTGTAACTTAAATAATAGATCTCCTTTCATAGCCCAGGCGATGGCTGATTGAGTATTTAAACTCAGTGCCCGATCCACATAAGCGATCGCCCCCCGTAAATTTCCCTGTTGCTCCTGCTCCACACTTGACTTCATCAGCGCCCTCATTTTCAATTCCTGTAATACTTCCTCTGGTTTATTCGTCTCCATACCCATCTGTTGTGCCAACTGTTGCACCATTTGGGGTCGTAATTGCAACCAATGCAATACCCCTGACAAACTATTCAAAGAGGGTAACTCTAGACGGGGTTGAGGACGTTTCTGAGGCGGTTGAAGATTCTCTTTAGGCTTCTCTTGGGGTTCAGGAGGTTTAGGAATCGGAAGTTTCTTGATTGCTGGAGGCTCTAGCACCACCGGTTTTTCTTCTACTACCGGGGGTGACTCGTCTACCTGCGGTTCTTCGATGACTTCCGGTTCTGCTTCTCTGGGGCGCTCCAAAAGAGCCAAACCAATTTCACGGGAACATTGTCCCAAAAGTCTAGGATAAACGTTTGCTAACTTGACCATCCGTTGAGCTAACTCCAGATTAGGCGAACGAGACTCTAAAACCCGTTCACCAAAGCGCTCTAACCATGCCAACCATTCTTCTTCAGTTGTGCGCTCTTGCCATTGGCTAAAAAATTGATTGATTTCTTTGAGGCTCCATCCTTGGGTACTTACCCCTTCCAGAAGCTGATTAAACAGGAATTCATAGTGAGTATAACTGAGGGGCGGTCTTTTAGGGGAATCAGCACTAGTAGCCGAAGTCCTCCGTAGCTTCTTCGAGATCTGTTGCCACCATCGAGATAAACGAGCAATCAGACTCCGCCATACTTTCCGCCAATCTACCATATGAGGAATTTGTGTGAACGACGTGTAAGCGCACCCATGTTTGCTGGTGGGTTCGCCGTTTCAACTCTAGACCAAGCTTGTTTTTCAATACAATCGGAGCGGCGGGATTTGAACTCATTTCTCCCAACCAAGCTAATGCTATCACAATAGCTAAAGGCTTTGCCAAATCTGCCTTGTAGAATCTTGAAAAGGAAATAGGCAGAAAATAGGCAGATGTCTGACAATTACACTAAACAGGCATGGTCTTTGGTGAATGAGTATTTTCACTCTAACCAAATTGACCCATCGAAGTACGTTGACCACGAATTGGTGAGAGCTTACCTCAAAGCTTGCCAGAAGAGTACCCCCAAGGGCATCTCCATTAGCAAGCAGGGAAACCGACTTTACCTCCGGTTTAAAACGGCTACCAAACCGGCTACAGCCAACAATAGTTGCAATGAGTCCTTTACTCGTGACGGCTGTATTAACGCTCTAGCGAAAGCTTTGGCAATCTCTGACAAGTTAAAAGAGACTGAAACAGAATCCGAATTCTGGGAATGGTACGAGTCAAAAATCAAGGGTAACAATGCCCTTGAGTATGACATCATTACCATCGGTCAAGCCATTGAGATTGTGAAGAACAATTACATCAATGGCTATGACAAGTGTGGTAGGGATAGGAGCAATGAAAAGTCTAGGACTAACACCTTGGCTAATTATAGTTCAACCTATGGCTCTTACCATGCTAGGCTCAATCCCAAGTTACGCCTAACTGGAGAGAATATCATCTCTGAAATTACCAGAGGTTGGTCAAATTTATTCACTATCTCTGGTAATCAAACTATTTGCTCTAAAGGCTTCAAGAATGCCTATACAGCAATCCTGAAACTGCTTAGAGACACTAAGCTGGAGACTGAATTAGCCAAGGTAGCCCAGCATTTTGGTACTCTTAGAATAGTTAGAAAGAGGGAAAAACAAGCCATTGACCTTGAAGCGTTTTTAGATTTTAGAGCTAGAGTTCTCGGTCTTGATGGATATAAATTGTCAACCAAACAATTCAAAGCTTTAGATAATCGAAAATCTTGGTTTAAGGCATTTTGCATTAACCTACTCTATGGCTTCAGAGCCTCTGAATTCAAGGCTATTCTTAACCTTGACGAGCCAATAACCAAAGATGGGGAATATTTTCCGGCATTGTCTGACCCTGACAATGAATGGCATGAAATTGTTCTTGATGATGGTTTTTGGATTACCGATACCAGTGGAAAACGCCACTATATCACAGTGAAAACTGCCAATAGAATATGCCGTCCTATGATTCACCCTGATTATCCTAATTTGATTAAATTACTGGGAATTAAAGACCCAGAGGTTAGGTTACCTGAATGCATCCCTAATGCAGGCAGTGAACCTGATGCAATCAAAGACATTTACAATAACAGGATGAGACATAAGCTCATTGATTACATTGACCAGGTTGGTGGTAAAGGATTCACCCAGACTCATGCCTTACGCCATCTGGCAAACTTCCATGGTGTTATTTCTGGGCTTACTGTTGACCAGCGTTCGGCAAGTTTGGGTCATTCTAATGCCATGAATGATGGTGTGTACAAAGGTCATCAATCAGTAAGCAATAAGAGACGACTACTCAGGCAGAATATCACCAAAGAAGCTTAAATTGCTGAACTTAAACAGAAGCTACAGCAAGCAGAAGAAACAATCTCCTCTAGGGAGGAAACCATCCTCTTCCTAAAGAAGGAAAACGCCAGGCTCAATGAACTTCTAGGAGGTAACGACAACCTTCCTAGGATTGGAAGCTAGAATAGAATCGAGAAATCGAATTCACCTCCAAGACCCCATTTAGGGGTCTTTTTATTTCTTCTTAAAAAACAGAGCAGGAGAAATATCTAATCCATTACAAATAGCAAGAAATGCACTCATATGAGGAATTCGCTCTTTT